>CAZMFY010000264.1:0-3480 GCA_964565635.1 uncultured Oscillospiraceae bacterium | reverse complement strand
CGGGAATCACCTTCTGACCCATGACGATGCCGTCTTCATCGTTGATGATAAAGGAGTTGCGAACCTGCCGGGAATGGAATTTCCGGATGTTCGCGGCCGCCTTCTCCAGCACCCGCAGGAACGCCGGTTCCACCTGCCGGATTCCTTCTTCCATTTCCTCCGGGGAAACGATCAGATTCTCCAGCCTAACGCCGTCGAACCGGGCGGTATATTCCTTCACCGCCTCATCTCCCCGGTTCCGCACCGCCTCCAGAATGCCGGCCACCGCGGCCGTCACATTCTCCGTCGGATTGCTGCGGGCCAGAATTTCCTCCGGGCTCATCTCCCCCATGCTGTAAATCCGAATCATGCTTCGTTTTCCTCCAGTCCGGCCAGCAGTTTTTCCACCAGCGCCCGTTTAAACTTAAATCCGCTCTTGTTGGCGATGAGCCTGGCTGAAACAGGCAGAATCGTCTCCCGCACCTCCAGATGGTTTTCCCGCAGCGTGGTTCCCGTTTCCACGATATCCACAATCACGTCGCTCAGCCCGACCATGGGAGCAATTTCAATGCTGCCGTTCAGATGAATCAGCTCAACGTCTCTTCCCCGGGCAGTATAATAATCCCGGGCAATCCGGCTGAACTTCGTCGCCACCCGCAGCGTCCGGTTCGGATCCTCATGATAGCCCTCCGGGGCTGCCACCGCCATCCGGCACTTCCCGATCCCCAGATCCATCAGCTCATACACCTCAGGCCGGTATTCCATCAGGATGTCCTTTCCGGCCACGCCGATATCCGCCGCGCCTCTGGCCACGTAGATCGCCACGTCGGAAGGCTTCGCCCAGAAATAGCGCACCTGTGCATCCGGGTTTTCGAAAATCAGCTTCCGGCTGTTTTCCATCAGCTCCGGGCAGGAAAACCCCGCTCGGGCAAACCGGGCATAAACCTTCTCTCCCAGCCGTCCCTTCGGCAGGGCAATGTTCAGCATTTCCTCCCCGCCGCGCTGTTGTCTCGCATCCATGTTTTCCTTTTCCTCTCTCAAAGCCGTTCAAGCCTGTTCAGAAAAACCGCGAAGCCGATGGCCCGGTCCTTCCGATGCATCCGGCGCATCAGCGCGTCATACTGCCCGCCGCTGAGAACCGGATCCGGAATTCCTTCCAGGTATCCCTTGATGGCAAAACCGTGATAGTATTTCAGATTCGCCGATAAGGAGCAGTCGATCCACAGATGGCTTTCCGCCTCCGTACCCCTCAGGGGAGCCAGGGCCTGTTCCATTTCCCGGACCGATTCCTCCAGCCCGGTCCCGGCGGCCACTTCGGCCAGCACGGGCAGCGTCTCCCCCGGCGTACCGTAGGCGGAGAGAAGCCTTCTCAGGCGCTGCTCCTCCGTCGGCGGCAGTCGGTATTCCCCGCAGAGCTCATGAATGCCGTGAAGATTCTTTTCTCCCGCCAGTCTGAGAATTCGGGCGGTGATTTCCGCATCCGCCCCAAGTCGTTCCGCCATGCCCTTCAGCAGATCCAGATGGCCGATTTCCAGCAGATACCGGCCGGAAAGCAGGCTCAGGCTCTCCGCGGCCAGCGAAAGAATCTCGCTGATCGTCTTTTCCTCCACCGGTCCCATGCACTCGAGGCCCACCTGCGTCTCCTCCCGAAAGCCGTCGGCGCTTTCGGAAACCCGGTACACATTTTCGTGATAATAGAGCTTCTGCAGCCGCCCGGGAGAGTCCTGGGTGTTTTTCACGATGCTGAGGGTCACGTCCGGCTTCAGCGCCATCAGCTTCCCGTTGGTATCCGTAAAGGTGATGACGCCTTCGCTCAGCAGGAAATCCCGGTTCCTGCTGTACAGGTCGTATTCCTCAAACTTGCTCATATGATATCGGGTGAACCCGTGATCCTGATAAAGACCGCGCAGCAGAAAGCCGGTTTTCTCCAGCGGATCCATCACCTGGCTGTTGATTTCCATTGCCTGCCGGCCCCCCTTTCGTAAAATCCTTCGCTATGCTACCACATTAGCGCGCTAAAGTCAACGGTTGTCCGCAACTCTCTGTCCCATCTTAGCACAGCCGCTTCCTTCCGTAAAGAAACAATCTCCCGGAATCCGGCTTTTCCGTCCCCGTCCGTTCCTGTGAAAAAACAGCCTGCGGGAGACTTTCGGCAACAGGACTTTTCTCTCCCTTTACATTTCCCCTTTTTTCTGCTATCATCAGCATGGTGAATTATCTGCGCACATGCGGAAATAGGGTTTCTCTGCAGGAATCCTTCCGCATGCCGGCAAATGATCTCCGCAGATGCGGAATTAGGAGGGATATTCATGAAAAAACGGTCCTGGTTCATACTTCTTCTGGTCCTGACTCTGGCGCTGCCCATGACGATGGCCTCCGCCGCAGCCTATTATTATGTCAGCGGTACTTCCTTCCTTAAAATCCGGGAGCTTCCTAACAACGAAGCGAAGGTGAAGGATTCCTACCGGACGGATTTTGCCGTGGTCTCCTATAAAAAATACGACGCCAACTGGGCTTACGTCCATTTTTCCGACGGTGCGGAAGGATACGTGATGCGGAAGTATCTGAAGTCTTCCTCCACCTCCACCGGATACGTCAAAAAGGACAAGACAGCCCTGCGAGCCGGTCCCGCCGCCACCTTCACCGAAACCGCGACGCTGTCCCAGGGGGATAAGGTGCGGGTGCTGACCCAGGGCCGGAACTGGAGCTATGTTTCCGCTTCCGCCGGAACGGGCTACGTTCGGAACGCGCAGCTCTCCGATAAGGTGGTCAAGAAATCCGCCAATGCGGGTACGCCCTACACCGCCTGGGTCGTCAATCCCCGGAACAATCGGGTCAATGTCCGCCGGGGTCCCGGCAAGGGCTACGCGGTGACCACGGAGCTGAATCCCGGAACCCAGGTGACGGTGGAAGAGGTGGAGGGCAAGTGGAGCCTGATTTCCAGCCCCGTCACCGGATATATGATGAGCACCTATATCTCCAAAAAGGCCCCCTCCGGCACAACGCCCGCCCCGACGGCTACCCCCGCCCCCGCCGGAACCGGGAAAGTTCGCTACATCGTCTCTCCCGACGGCAAAACCGTGAACCTGCGCCACGGTCCCAACGAAAAGACCTACGCGGTTCGCGCGCGGCTGGATTACGGAACCAAGGTCACGGTGCTCTCCTCCGAGAACGGCTGGTCCAGGGTTCGCACCGCGAATAATCTGACCGGATATGTCAAGAACACCTATCTGACGGCCGTAAAGCCCGGCGCGGCGCCGGCCCCCGAGGGAGCCACCCCCGTGCCCACGAAGTCAACCTTCAAGCCCTTCTCCGCCACCATCTCCTCCGCCAACGGGAAATCCGTCAACCTGCGGCGGGACGCGGGCGCCGGCTACGCCACGGTCACCCAGATCCCCAACGGATCAAAGATCACCGTTACCGATGAAAAGGGCAGCTGGTATAAGGTTACCTACGGCACCTATTCCGGATACGTGAAAAAGGAATACGTCAAAAAGTAAT
>CAZMFY010000263.1:0-3504 GCA_964565635.1 uncultured Oscillospiraceae bacterium | reverse complement strand
GCATCCGGCGCACTCGCCGAATTCGTACTTTTCGCCCTGGTTGAAGACGATCAGGAACGTCCTCAATCCCCCGGCATGCGCTGTTGTTGCTGACCACGGGGATCTCGTGCCTTGCATAGCTTTCCTCCAGGGCCCTGATCTCCTCTTTTTTCATGTCCACGGCGCAGAAAACGAAATCCACCTTCTCGGAAACGCCGTCGATATCCGCCGCGTCCATGACCTTCATATCCGCCGCCGCCGCGGGAATCGGCCAGTCAAAGGCCCAGCGCTCTCCCACCGCTTCCCGGTAAGTCTTGCCAGCGCTGCGGGCGGATGCCGCCAGACAGTTGATCTGAAACCAGGGATGGTCCGCCAGCAGGGAAATGAACCGCTGCCCCACCATGCCCGTCGCGCCGATAATGCCAACCCGTAATTTTTCCATCTGATTAATTCTCCTTTTTTCCGTCTGATCAGTCCTGATCCCAGAACAGCAGTTCGAACAGGGGGTAGGATTCCGTATCCTCCTCGCTCTGTACCTCGTAGTCCCCGGTCAGCCGTCCGTAGAACCGCTGCTCGCTGCCTGTCACGAAGTTAGGCTCCTCCGGCGCTTCGATGACGATGATATCCTTCAGGGCTCCCTTTTTCGTTTTGGTCAGGGCCGCGAAGATCACATATTCCTCTCCGACCTGCTGAATATCCGTAATGTAGACCTTGTATCCCATGATCCGGCCCGTATAGCCTTCCAGCTTCCGGGTCAGGGTGGAATAGGCGGGCTTCACGGCCTCCGCCTTGTACTGATTCTGAATATCCTTCTCCGTCAGCGTCCGGTTGGCCGTCCAGGTGAACCGCCGGGTGTCGTATTTCTTCTTGGAGAACACCAGGGTCACCGAGTATTCGCTCTGGGTGCCGGTGGAGAATTCAAACTTGAATTTCCCCGTGTTGTTGGTCCGGACCTGCTTGTTGTATTCCTTCGCGCCTCCGGTGACAATACACTGGATGGTAACGCCCTTGCTGGTCTTTCCGGACAGGGTGAAGGTGTCCCCGTCAAACTGCTCCGGCACCTCCCGGTCCAGGGTGACCGGCAGCAGGGTGCTGTTGTAGGTGGTGGGTTCAAAAACGTGCTCCGCCAGGGTGTTGCCATCCTTTTCCACCGTCAGGGTCATGAGCCAGATGCCTTCGCTGGTCAGCTTCACCGGCAGCTTGAATTTCCCGCTCTTCGCGCTGGCGTCCGCCTCGAACCGCAGGGGGGTGGGATTGGCGTATTTCATGACCACGCCGATCATATGGGCGCCGGGGGTGGCGGTGCCCTCCACGGTGAAGGAGCTGACGTTGGTTTCCGCCGGAGGCTCCGCCGTAAAGGTCAGAACGCCCCGGGTGGTGGCGGGGGTCGGCAGGGTCTCGTTGAAGTTGAAGGCCTTCAGGGTCCGCTTCAGGGCGTTCAGATCCTTCTCCTTGGGCAGCCGGCCGTATACCTGATAATCCAGGATCACGGTCCATCCGTTATGGATGGTCTTGTCCAGATATCCCCGGGACACAAGGCCGTTCACATTCCGCACGTACCGCAGCTGCAGGAACCATACGTCCTTGCCGTTGCCGGTCCATTTCGCCTCCTTGAAGTCGTACCCGTCCGTCTCGTACCGGGCGTCCTTCAGGTGCGCGGTGCGGTAGGTGGTCCGGACCTTTGTGGTCTGATCGCTGATGTTGAAATAGTTTTTCGCGTCCTCATCCTGAACCGCCCGGATCTCCAGGCACGCGTCCAGATCCGCGGTCCAGGCCTGCAGCATCACGCCCCGGGCCTTCCAGTCCGCCTTCATCTCCGCCTCCGTCGTGTTCCGGGCGGAAAGCAGCTCCGGATGCTGCGCCAGGGTTTCCTCCCGCAGCACGATATAGCTGTCCGCCAGGGACACCGTGGCGTTCAGCGTCTCAAGGGTATAGTCCGTGGTGGACGTGGCCGCCAGGGCCGTGGCGCAGCACAGCAGCAGCGCCCACGTCAGTGCCAGAAACAGTTTTCGCATCAAAGGTCACCGACCCTTCCGTTCAGATAATCAGGTATTATACCAACCAGTGCCGGAAAAGGCAAATCAGCCCTGCCGGCTCTCTTCAGACCCGTTACGGGCAAAATTCACCATGTCCAGTATAATGCAAATTTCCCGGTCTGACAATGCTTTATCGGGAAATTCGGGGTTTTTCGCGCTCCCGCAGCCCAGATCGGGGCAGATCCGGCAGCGATTTCCGGGGCCGACAATGCTTTGACAGGAAATTCCTGTTCTGCTACAATAGCTTCTGCTGTACATAATGAAAGGAGGACGCCCGCATGGGAGCATCTGATCTGTCCGTGGGCGTGTTTGACAGCGGGGTCGGCGGCATATCCACCCTGGCTGCCCTGACCCGGGAGCTTCCCGGGGAGCGTTTTATTTATCTGGGAGATACCCTCCATGCCCCATACGGCACGAAGAGCACCGAGGAGGTGCAGGCCCTGACCCGGAACGTGGTCTCCGCCCTGGAGCGGCAGGAGATCAAGGCCCTGGTCATCGCCTGCAATACGGCCACCGGCGCCGCCGCCGCCATGCTGCGGGCGGAAAAAGCCTATCCCGTCATCGGCATGGAGCCTGCCCTGAAGCCCGCGGAGGAAGGCTGGCACGGAGGACGCATCCTGGTTCTGGCCACGCCCCTGACCCTGCGCCAGGAGAAGTTCCGGCTGCTGATGGAGCGCTACGGCGCCCACGCGGAGCCCCTGCCCTGCCCCGGCCTGATGGATCTGGTGGAAAAGGAGGACTGGGTCGGCGCCGAGGCCTATCTGAAGCAGCTTCTGGCCCAAAGGAATGTGGAAGAGATCGACGCGGTGGTGCTGGGCTGTACGCACTATATCTTCCTGAAGCCCCTGCTGCGCGGCCTACTGCCGCCTCGGGTGCTGATCACAGACGGCAACGCGGGAACCGCCCGTCAGCTGCGGCGGGTGCTTTCCGAAAGAGGCCTGCTGCGGAAGGCGGGAGAAGGAAGCGTTTCCCTGTCCACCACCGGAGATCCCGCGCGCTTTGTGCCCGTGATGGAGCGGCTGTACCGGAAGGCCCTGGAGATCGTATAATTCTCCGGCGCGGTTTTCTCAGAAGCGATCCGGATCAGCCCGCCGGGGAGAAAGGCTCGCCGGCGGGATCGGTCGAAAAAGATCGAATAAGTCCCCCGGCATACCGCAAAAAGTGACCAAAAAAACAATCTTTCCCTTTTCTTTTGGCGGAAAGTATGATAAACTTCTCGGTGGTTTTATGTGTCTGATCCATTTCGATATCGCCCGGTCGCCGGGTCTCGGAATGAAAAATTGAAAAAACAGGAGGAATCTGGACATGGCTGAGTTCACTACCCACAACATTCGGAACATCGCCCTCATGGGGCATGGCAGCGAGGGCAAAACCACGCTGACGGAGGCGATGCTCTTCGCTGCCGGAGTCACGGATCGCCAGGGCAAGGTTGAGGACGGAACCACCGTTTCCGACTTTGATCCGGAGGAGAAAAAGCGCGGTTTTTCCA
>CAZMFY010000262.1:0-3516 GCA_964565635.1 uncultured Oscillospiraceae bacterium | reverse complement strand
AAGTGGTGGAAGGCGCTGAAGGCGCTCAGACCATCGCGATTACCGCGGACGTGTCCGGTGCCAAGGAAGTGCGCGTGCTGGTTGCCGTGCTGCCCGCCGAAGGCGAAGAGCTGGTATGGTACGAAGCGAAGGATGTTCAGATCGGTGAAGACGGCGCGACCCTGACCGTCACGTTCAGTGCGGAGGAGATTGCCTCCTTTGAGAACGCTGCCGCGATTACGCTGATCGTGCTGACCGTTCCCGCGGAATAATCGTAAAGCAGAACACAGATGGCTGCCTCCCCGGTGGTGGGTGGCAGCCATTTTCCTGTTCCGGGAAGGGGAACGGAGGAGACGGGGATGCGGGAGAATCGGCATGGAAAGGCGGTCGTGGCTTTTCTGCTGCTGGCGGTGCTGGCCGTTGCAGGCTATCTGATCGGCCGGCATTTCGAAGAGCCGGCGGAGGAACCGAGATCTGCGATGACGGAGGGCTTCGGCCGCTACGAAGAAAAGATTTACAACAACAGCACCTATTATAAAAAGACGGGAATCACCACGATGCTGATCATGGGAATCGACCGGAATACGGAAGCGACCCAGAGCATGTACCGCAACGGCGGGCAGAGCGACTTTCTGATGCTGCTGGTGATCGACCATGAAGCAAAGACGGTCCGGAGGCTGCAGATCGAGCGGGATACCATCGCCAGGATTCATGTGCTGACCGTGCTGGGGCAGGACGGAGGATACCGGAATCTGCAGATCTGTCTGAGCCACGGATACGGTTCGAATCAGGAGGAGTGCGCCCAGAACACCCTGGAAGCGGTCAGCCACTATCTGGACGGCCTGCCGATTGACCTGTTCATGGCTGTGGACTATGAAACCATCGGGCCGGTCAACGATTTGCTGGGCGGCGTCACCGTCACCCTGGCGGAGGATTTTTCGAGCGTGGATCCCGCCATGACAAAGGGAACCACCCTGACGCTGAAGGGCCGCCAGGCGGAGCATTTCGTCCGGTCCAGGATGACCATCGGCGACGGGACCAATGCCAGCCGCCAGCTGCGGCAGCGGGAATGGCTGGAGAAGGCTGCCGCCCTGCTGGAGGAGAAGGTCAAGGAGGACAGCGGATATCTGAATACATTGCTGGACTCCATCGGAGGCCGGATGACGACGAACGTCAGCCAGGGCCGCCTTGTCAATGAGTTTAACCGCGCGGTGGGATATACCCGGCCACCGGTGGAACAGATTCCGGGCACCTACGGGAAGAGCGCCACCGGGTTTGTGGAGTATCATACGGATCCGGAAGAGGTGACCCGGTGGGTTCTGGACGCCTTTTACCGCCCGGCGGGCGAAGCCGATGCGAATATCGACAGCACACAGGAGGACGCATGAAGAACAGACGCACAATCCGGGAGGAATCCACGGATCTTATTCCGGAACAGTCGCCGGCGGCGGGTTACCAGGACGAGGAGATGGAAATCGATCTGGTGGAGCTGCTGAACAAAATTCTGGACCACTGGGTGATGGTGGTGGCCTGCGCCCTGGCCGGCGCGATGATCATGGGCATCTATTCCTTCCTGATCGCGACACCGAAGTACGAATCCACCGCCAAGCTGTATGTGGTGAATTCCAAGGATTCCGCCATTAACCTGTCGGATCTGCAGATCGGGAACTATCTGGCGCAGGATTACCAGGAAGTATTTTTCAACTGGCATGTGCAGGATCGGGTTCTGGAGGAACTGGGGCTCCGGTATACCTACAGCCAGATGCGGGACATGGTGAGGGTGACGAACCCTTCCAATACCCGGATTCTGTATATTACGGTCACCAGTGAAAACCCGCAGGAGGCCAAGGACATTGCTTCTACCTTTGCCCGGGTGGCCTGCGAATTCATCGCGGTGAAGATGGATCAGGCTCAGCCGAATATTTTCGAGGAGGCCCGGTATCCCACGGCGCCTTCCTCTCCCAACAAGAGCCGGAACATCCTGTTGGGGCTTCTGGTGGGTGCGGTGCTGGCCATCGGTATTGTGACGGTCAACTTCCTGATGGACGATAAGATCCGGACCCCCGAGGATATTGAAAAGCTGCTGGATCTGCCCACGCTGGGAGTTGTGACGGAGCAGGAATCATTCCGGCACGGAGTCGGTTCCGGGAAAAAGAAGGGCTGAGGGGAGGAGAAGAGAGATGAAAAGCTGTGAGATCCACCAACTGGAAGCCATGGATTTTCAGGGCGCGGAAGCGCTGAACTCCATCTGCACCAACCTGTCCTTTGTGGGACGGAACATGAAACGCTTCGTGATCACCTCCTGTACGGAAAACGAAGGGAAATCCTCTCTGGTCATGCACATCATGCAGAACCTGGCCCAGCGGAAAAAAAAGATTGTTGTGGTGGACTGCGACCTGCGGAAATCCGTGCTGATGTCCCACTTCGACATTGAGGTGAAGGGCGAGGTGACCGGCCTGGCCCATCTGCTGGCGGGATACAATTCCCTGGAGGAAGTGATTTACGCGACGAATTTCCCCGGGGCCTATCTGATCCCGGCGGGAAAGGATATCGCCAATCCCATGCCGCTGCTGGATTCCCCGGATTTCGCCCAGATGCTGGAAGCCCTGAGCCAGACCTTTGACGTGGTGCTGCTGGACGCGCCGCCCATCGGCATGGTGGTGGACTCGGCGGTGATCGGCCGTAACTGCGACGGCGCGATCCTGGTGATTGAGCACGGCAAGCGGCGGAAGCGGGAAGTGGTGGACGCGGTGAAGCAGGTCCGCCAGTCAGGCTGCCCGGTCATCGGATGCATCATCAACAGAGTGTCCGTGCGCACCCGCAGCGAGCGTAAGTATTACAAGAACCACTATTACAGCTACAGCCACTATGCCAAACAGGGCAAGGGCGGCGGCTACGGATACGGATATTCGAACAAGGAACCGCAATAGGGACCTTTTTGTGCTTCCGGTCTTCTGCCGGGAGCACAAAATTTTTTCACTGGAGCACAAATATTTTGTGCTTTTCTATTGCGCTGAGGATCAAAAACTGATATACTTTCCCTGCTGCCGAGATACGGCGTATTTGGAACCGAGGCGTGAATAAACCGGAAGACTGAGAGAAAAGAGAGGGACTGAGCATGGCACCGAAGAAAGCAGCAAAAGCGGATAAGGCACCCTCCGCGACGAACGTACAGGAAGAAAAACTCAAGGCGCTGGAGCATGCGCTGGCGGATCTGGATAAGACCTACGGCAAGGGCGCGGTCATCAGGATGGGGGCCGACGCGGTGAACCGGGATATTCCGGTGATTCCCACCGGCTGCCTGACGCTGGACGCGGCGCTGGGCGTGGGCGGCATTCCCCGGGGCCGCATCGTGGAAATCTACGGGCCGGAATCCTCCGGAAAGACCACGGTGGCGCTTCATGTGATTGCCCAGGCGCAGAAGACAGGCGGGATCTGTGCCTTTGTGGACGCGGAGCACGCGCTGGATCCCGTCTATGCGCAGAAGCTGGGCGTGAATATCGACGAGCTCTATGTTTCCCAGCCGGATACCGGCGA
>CAZMFY010000261.1:0-3525 GCA_964565635.1 uncultured Oscillospiraceae bacterium | reverse complement strand
CGATGATCGTCGCCCTGCTGGGGCAGCTGATGAACCTGATCGCGGAGGGCCTGGAGCGCGATAATCGGAACCGTTCCCGCGTCCGGCCGGCCGGAGGCCCGGATGGCTCTGGTGGCCTCCAGGCCATCCATCTCCGGCATCCGCATATCCATCAGAATGGCGTCATAGTAGCCCGGCTCATGGCTTTCGAACATGTCCACGGCGATCCTGCCGTTTTCCGCGTGATCCGCTTCCATCTCCCGCATGGAGAGCACCATCATCATGATCTCCGCGTTGACCGAAACATCCTCGGCCAGCAGCACGCGCCGGCCCTTCAGATCGGCGGTTTCCCGCACCAGCGCCGCGTTCTTCCGGCGGAAGGCCGCACGGAATTCATCCATCACCGTGCCGGCGAACAGGGGCTTCGCGGCGAAGGTGTCCACGCCGGCCGCCCGGGCCTCTTCCTCAATTTCCTCCCAGCTGTAGGAGGTCAGAATGATGATGGGGGTTTCTTTTCCCACGATGGCGCGGATCCGGCGGGTCGTCTCCAGGCCGTCCATCTCCGGCATCTTCCAGTCCACGAGGATCAGGTTGTAATCCTCCCGGCGGGCATGCCGCATTTTCACCATCTCCACCGCTTCCCGGCCGGTCGTCACGGTCTCGCAGCTGATGCCCACCTGGCCCAGCACCACCTGGGCGTGCTCGCAGGCAATCCGGTCGTCATCGATCACCAGCACGTTCATCTCATGGGGCTGCAGCTCCGGCTCATCCCCGCCGTCCGCCGGGCGGTCCGACTGGGTCAGCGTCACGGTGACCGTGAAGGTGGTTCCCTTTCCCTTCTCGCTTTCCACGGCAATCTGGCCGTTCATCAGCTCCACGATGCTCTTGGTAATGGGCATGCCCAGGCCCGTACTGCCGTAGCGGCTGGTCGTCGAGCTGTCCTCCTGGCTGAAGGCGTCAAACAGCCTGGGCAGATATTCCTCGCTCATGCCGACGCCGGTATCGCTGATGGTAAAGCGCAGCGTCGCCTTATGATGCATCCGCGCCACATCCTCAATCAGGAAGGTGATCCGGCCGCCCTCCGGCGTAAACTTTACCGCGTTGCCCAGGATATTGATCATGACCTGACGCAGCTTCATATCGTCGCCGATATAATATTCGTCGATCTGTCCAACCGTGCGGCATTCATAATGCAGTCCCTTGTCCCGGCACTGCCCGCTGATGATGGTATTGACCTGCTCGAGGCTCTTCTGGAAGGAAAATTCCTCGTTCTTAATGGTCATACGGCCCGATTCAATGCGGCTCATGTCCAGAATGTCATTGATGATCCCCATCAGATGATGGGCGGAGTTTCTGATCTTTTCCAGGTTTTCCCGGGTCTGATCGGAAATGCCGGGGTCATTCAGCGCGATATTGTCCAGGCCGATGATGGCGTTCATCGGCGTGCGGATTTCGTGGCTCATGTTGGACAGGAACGCGGTTTTCGCCCTGTTCGCGGACTCCGCCGCCTTCAGCGCGTCCTCCAGCGCCTGTTTCCGGGCCAGGTTCTTGCGGGTCTCCGCGTCTACGTTCATCAGGCAGAAGCCCACCGCGTGCACCCGGTTATCCTCCCGGTCCTCAGGATGCCTGACGCCCGCAAAGCGAATCTCCTCCCAGATGTCCTGGCCGTGGCGGCGCACCATATACCGGCAGGAAATCACCCGCTGCTCCAGCAGCCGGGCAATGATGTTCTCCGGCCGCACAAAGCTCAGGAATTCTTCCCGGTCTTCCTCCCGGATATTTTTACGGGCGTAGGCATTGACCGTCTCCTGATACGGGAACCGTTCCCCCGCCGCCAGCCCTGCGTCCAGATCCTCATGCGCCTGATAGCAGACCCCTTCGCCCCGGTCCAGATCCAGGTAATAGACGCTCCAGTAATCCGAGGCCAGCGCCGTAATCAGCTGGTTCTGTTCCTCCTGCTGCTTCTCCCTGTTCAGCAGCTCCTGCTGCAGGGCCAGCTGGCGTTCCATCTCTTCCTGCTTGACGCGGTTTTCCGCGTCCGCGGTTTCCTTTTCCAGCGACAGACGGGCGTTCTTTCTGGTCTGATAGATGATGAACCCGAAAAGTGCCAGCAAAGTCGTCACCGTCAGCAGGGTCTGGATCATGCTGCGCCGGAGGATCCCGTCGGAAATGGCGCCGATCTTCTCGCTGATCACCGTCTCCCGGATCAGATAGGTCAGCAGCCAGTCTGTCCCTTCCACAGGCACATAGCTCAGCGTCTCCCGGATGCCGCCGTAAGAAAAGGAAACCACACCGCGGATTCCTTTTCTGAAATCATGAACCACCGCGTCATAGGAATAGCCCGCCTCAAATTCCACGTTCCGCAGGGCCTCCAGCAGGTTATTCTCCACCGCCTGGCCCCCCAGCACCGTATTGCTCAGGGCAATGCCGTCCTCGGTATAAATGTTGCAGAAGGTGGCGTCGTTTTCCTGCGCATCCACGGAGAGGCCGGCCAGCATCTCCTTCATATCGATTTCCATGAAGCAGACCGTCAGCCTCCGGCCCTGGAAAGCCATATCCACCGGCACCGCGATAATCACCTTTTTATCGGCACTTTCCAGATTCTTGACGGAAATCTCCGGGCCCGCCAGATGCAGATAATCGAAATGATACCGCTCAATGTCCGTCTGCGGGCCCTGGGAGGTATAGATCATCCCCTCCGCATCCACAAAGGCAAACCGGTCCAGCACAAAGAGCTTTTTCATCTTTGCCTGATACGCCCGCAGATGTTCGTCGTCGCTCAGGTCTTCCTCCGTCATCTGCTCCAGCGCCGAATGAATCACGGCGATTTTTTCCCGGAGCTTCGCCGAGACCACCTGCTCCCGCCGGCCGGCCAGCTCATCCAGATACAGCAGGCTGACGGATCGGGCGGCGGATTCGGTATCCCGCCGCGCCAGCTGCCCCATACAGATCGTTCCAAACACCAGTATAACCAGCAGCACGCAGCCCCCGATCACGGCTGTCCGCGTAATGCCTTTCTTCTTTCCTCTCATGGCTCCTCCCCGCTTACCTATGGCCTATTCTCCGGACGCAGCCATTACGTCTCCGGAGCTCAGCAGCAAATGAAACTGTATCTCCCGGCACGGATCCGTGCCACCCGTCCGGAGGATGCCTCCGGATCCCCGTATCCCATTCTTCCGGCACGAAGCTGTGCCGCTTATCCGGATGATTGTATCACATTTTCCCCTGAAAGACTATCCCGAAATCAACATTCCCCCGTCAGGGGAAAACCGGCGGTCAGCGGGAAAGCCCGGAAAATCCCTGCAGGTCCTGCCTGTGGCCGGCACGCATAAAGAAAAATCCGGGGAAGCTTGAAAAAAGCACAGAGAAATAACGGAAACGGTCCCGGAGAAAAATCCCGAAAAATCCTTGACTTTCCTCTGCGGGCATGATAGAATCCTCCCAATTTCATAGCAAAGGCTGTGACGAAGACGGAACAGCGGGAGGCCCCCCAGAGAGCCGGGATTGGTGCGAACCGGCGGGCTGAAGCTTCATCCCATCCCTTCC
>CAZMFY010000260.1:0-3530 GCA_964565635.1 uncultured Oscillospiraceae bacterium | reverse complement strand
CTCCAACAAGAACCGGAATACGAATATCCGGCTGAGCGCCCAGGCCATTAACGGAACCACCGTGCTGCCGGGGGAAATCTTCAGCTTTAACGGCACCACGGGAGAGCGGACGGAAGCCAAGGGATATCTGCCGGCCGCGGCCATTTCCGGCGGGCAGAGTCGGGACGAAATCGGCGGAGGCGTCTGCCAGACCAGCTCTACCCTGTTTAACGCCGTGGCCCGGGCGGATTTGGAAATTCTGGACCGCAGCCCCCATGCGTGGCCTTCCAGCTATGTGGAAAAGGGGATGGATGCCACGGTGAACTGGCCGGGGCTGGATTTCAAATTCAAAAACAATACGGACTCGCCGATCTTTATCGTGGCGGCCTACGCCAGCCAGAAGGTTTCCGTCAGCATTTACGGTATGAGCCTGGGAAACGACATCAAAATCGAGCTGGAAAGCGAAACGGTCCGCACCCTGCCCCAGCCGGAGGGAACCAATTATGTGCTGAATCCGGATCTGAAACCCGGGGAAAGCAAAAAAACGGTCACCGGGCGGAAAGGGTACGTGGTGGATACCTGGAAGGTCTGGTATCAGGGGCAGAAGGAGATCCGCCGGGAAAAGCTGTTTACCTCCACCTACAAGGCCTATCAGGAGACGATCGAGTATAATCCCACCAACTGAGTTCCCTGGCCTCCTTCGCCGGCCCGGATCTGCCGGCGGAGAGAACAGGGAAAGGGATCCGGAAACCCGAATTCCTTTTCATACAAAGGCGCCGGAGCGCGGGCGCTTGGGCTCCGGCGCCGCTGTATATTCCGGGGATAACAGCCCCCTGAAGGAGCCTGCCTGTAAAGGTTCAATCTCGCCGCGGACGTTCACGGACCGTCTGCGCCGGCGCCGCGAAGCCTCTCGCGCGCCACGCCGGTCCGGCCGGGCGCCGGGGCTTTCCTTTACGCGGTGAAGAGGGGGGTGGAGTAATACCGGTCCCCGCTGTCCGGCAGGAGAGCCACGATCACCTTGCTCCGGTTTTCGGGCCGCCTGGCCAGCTGAATGGCGCCGTAAAGCGCCGCGCCGGAGGAGATGCCCGCGGAGATGCCCTCCTTCCGGGCCAGCAGCCGGGCCGCGGCGAAGGAATCCTCGGCGGAGGCGGTGAACACCTCGTCATAGATGTCCGTATTCAGCACCTGGGGCACGAACCCGGCGCCGATGCCCTGAATTTTGTGGGGGCCGCCCTTTCCCTGGGAAAGCACGGGGGAATCCTCCGGCTCCAG
This sequence comes from uncultured Oscillospiraceae bacterium, assembly GCA_964565635.1. GTDB lineage: Bacteria > Bacillota > Clostridia > Christensenellales > Aristaeellaceae > Aristaeella. The sequence goes on along the minus strand of CAZMFY010000260.1, from coordinate 2,279 downwards.
GGCGACGATCCGGATCTCGGGATTCTGTTCCTTCAGATATTCCCCCACGCCGGTCAGCGTGCCGCCGGTGCCCACCCCGGCGATGAACAGATCCACACGGCCGTCGGTATCCCGCCAGATCTCCGGCCCGGTGGTGGCTTTATGGACCGCCGGATTGGCGGGATTGACGAACTGACCCGGGATGAAGCTGCCCGGGATTTCCGCCGCCAGCTCCTCCGCCCGGGCGATGGCGCCCTGCATGCCCTTCGCGCCTTCCGTCAGGACGATCTCGGCCCCGTAGGCCTTCAGGATATTCCGCCGCTCCGCGCTCATGGTTTCCGGCATGGTCAGAATGACCCGATACCCCTTCGCGGCGGCGATGGAAGCCAGGCCGATGCCCGTATTGCCGGAGGTAGGTTCGATAATCACGGAATCCGCCTTCAGCAGGCCCCTCGCCTCCGCGTCCTCGATCATCGCCCTGGCCACCCGGTCCTTGACGCTGCCGGCGGGATTAAAATACTCCAGCTTGACCAGAACGGTCGCCTCCAGCCCCAGCTCCTTCTCGATGTTGACAACCTCCACCAGGGGCGTGTTTCCGATGAGCCCCAGGGTTCCCCGGTAAATGTTCGCCATGACGGCAGCCTCCTTTTTTGGAATGAACGGACCCGGAATGATCCCGGATCCCGGATGATTCATAAACCGGCGGCGCCGGAGGAGGGGAAAAATCCCGCCCCGCCCTCCGGCCTCCGGTCAGAACGCGCACAGGTCAGCGCCCGGCCGCCGGACCGGGACGCCGAAGAAAACAAAGGTCAGAATACGTACAGGTAAATGCCCAGCCACTGGACCAGGGCGCCGAAGAAAACAAAGAAATGCCAGATGAAATGGGCGCCGCTGGCTTTCCGGGCGAAGGGAATGATGCCCAGGGTATAAAGCAGGCCGCCGCCCAGAATGGAAAGCAGCAGGGGAATGTTCCGCTGCCACAGGCCGGGGAGAAAGATGAGGCCGCACCAGCCCATGACGATATACAGCGTCATATGCACTGCCTTGAACCGGTTCTGGCCGAAGACGCCCACCAGTGTAATGCCCGCCAGGATGATCAGCCACTGGGCGACGCAGCACATAACCCCCGCCCGGTTTCCCCAGTGGATGAGCCACAGGGGGGTGAAGGTGCCGCCGATCAGGAGATAAATCGAGGAGTAGTCAAACCGCCGCCACAGTCTCTTGACCTTCGTGCCCCAGCGGAAGGCGTGATACAGGCAGCTCATCAGGAACAGCAGCACAAGGCAGAGCCCGTAGACCCAGGCGGAAAGCACCGCCATGCCGGTGGAGGCCTTCCGCAGCATCAGCACCAGCCCGGCGATGCTCAGCAGGGCCGCCACCCCGTGGGTGACCGCGTTGCCCACCTCCTCCAGGGTGGTGCGCCGGGGCGGCTCCTCCCGCGGGGGCCGAAGCTCCTCCGGCCGGGGCGCTTCGAAGCGGGCGTCCCATTCCCGCAGCAGGGCTTCATCCACTTCGCGGCCTTGCAGCCTGCCGGATCGGACCTCCGCGTTCCGCCGGGCGATCAGCTTCTTCCGCTCCGATTCCGGCGGATTGAAATATACAAATTCCCAGGGATACCGGTGGGCCTCAAAGAAGGCCGCGGCCTCCGCCCGCTCCTTCCGGGTCCGGAAGCCGGCATCCAGAACCACGTCCGATCCGGTATCCAGAATCTCCAGGGCCTTCCGCCACAGATAATCCCTGGCCCGGAGGGCGAATTCCTCCTCCGGGGCGCCGCCGGGGCGGCAGATTTCCGTCAGTTCCTCCTCGGACAGCACCACCGCCCGATGCTTTTTCCTGCGGGACTGAGCCCAGGCGCTCTTCCCGGTGCAGATCTTTCCGCAGGTCATATATACCTTGGCCATGGGGCAATTCCCTCCTTCCCGAAACAGGACTGCGGTCAAAGTATACCAAAAAACCGGCGGGATGAAAAGGGGAGGGCGGGAGAAACGGGAGGGCGGAGGAGCGCCCGGCGACGGAAACCGAGGACGGCAGGGGGACCGCCGGGGAGCGGGCCGGGCCGGGAAAGGGGGAGAAAAACCTCGAAAAAATGCGACCAAAAATGCCCGAAAATCCCATGGCAAAAGGCTTGTCAAGCCCTGGAAACTGTGATATACTCCATCTGTTCGCCGACTCAGGGAAGCGAAACATTAACGCGGCATGGAAATGCCTTGAAAGAAGGGTTTAACGTAAAGAGTGGAAACAGCCTGCGGAAGCGGAAATCCCCGGTGGATGGGTGTTTTTCCGGCGTGACCGCGGAGGGC
>CAZMFY010000259.1:0-3537 GCA_964565635.1 uncultured Oscillospiraceae bacterium | reverse complement strand
GCCCCGGAATCTGACCCGGATCGGGAATGAAGCGCTGTGCTACTGCGAGAACCTGAAGGAAGTGAAGCTGCCCGCAGCGCTCAGGAAGCTTGGCGGTTCTGCCTTCTTTTTTTCCGGCACAGACCGGCAGGCGTTTGAAGAAAACCTGAGGCAGCAGGGGTATGACCTTGGAATTGATGTAAGCTCTGCCAATCATCTGGGAAGCATCGGACATTATAATGACTATGATGTAACCCTGGACGGCATGATCTGCGAGGTCCGGACGAATGACGACAGCGGGGAGCTGGAACTGATGTTCTGGGAGCTGGCTCCGGACTGCGCGCTGCGGGAATCCCCGGAAAGCTGGATGGGCGTTCCCTTTGTCTCGGTTCCCTGGGACAGCATCCGGATCCGGGACGGGATTGCCTACAAGCTTGCAGAGGATGGAAAATCCCTGGAGCCGATCCGGATCACGGATGTGACCGGATGGAACTGGAATTTCCCGGAGACGGTGGACGGGCTCCCGGTGAAAGCCAATCCGGACAGGACGATTCAGTTCGCGACGGACGGGCTGCTGTGTGAACTGAACAAAAAAGGCAGAAAAACCGGAATCCGGATTGTGGAGGCGGATCCGGAGAAATGGGACGGGAGCATCCCGGAAACCATTGGCGGATATCCTGTGCTCTGGCTTGGGAATGATTTCACGTTCCGGGCCGACGGAATGGTTTTCCAGGGCATTTCCTACAGTGAAAAACAGGTGAAGCTTGCTGAATGCAGCATGCAGGAGGAGGAAATCTCCATCCCGGCGACGGCGCTTGGATGGCATGTGAGCCGCGTGGAAACGGACGCCTTCCGGAATCTGCAGAACCTGAAGAGGGTGACGCTGCCGGCTTCCGTGGAAGAGATCAGCTCCGGCGCTTTCACAGACTGTCCGGCGCTGACAGAAATTGATGTTCAGAATCCGGAGGCCAGCATCCATCCGGAAGCGTTTCAGCGTATCGGGACGAAATGGCTGGAGATCAACGATGACGCTTACAGCACAGCGGTGAAACAGCCGGATAAGGATTATGCGCTGTTTGCCGACGGAACGGCGGAGCTTTGCCACTGGTCTGAAAGCGGAAACGCGGTGCGGATCCCGGCCGAGATTGACGGACATCCCGTGGTTTCCATCGCGGACTACGTATTCCGGAACCGGAAATGCACCTCGGTGGATATGCCGGATACCATCCTCCGGATCGGAAGGGACGCCTTTGACCAGTGCCGGAACCTTTCCTCGATCCGGCTTTCCGCCGCGCTGGAATATATCGGAGAATACGCTTTCAGCAGCTGTGAAAAGCTGAGCGCGGTCAGGTTCCCGGCTTCCCTGAAATACATAGGGAAATCCGCCTTCTATTACAGCGGCATTTCCTCCGTCAGCCTGGCGGAAGGGCTTGAGGTGATTTCCGAAGGCGCCTTCAGCAACTGCGGGAAGCTGACCAGCGTCAGCCTGCCGGAGAGCCTGAAGGAGATCGGGGATGAGGCCTTCCTCAGATGTGAAAAGCTGAGCAGCGTGAAGCTGTCGCAGGGGCTGGAGAAGATCGGAGCCTCCTGCTTTGAGAACACCGGCCTGAAGAAAATCACGATTCCCGCTTCCGTGCAGTCCATCGGGGACAGATGCTTCTCGAAATACAAGGAAAACGCCGGCTGGGGGAGCTGGTATTACGACGGGCCGGAGGTCGTTTTTGAAGGCGACCCCGTCGTTTCGGAGAAGCTGTTCGGCCAGCTGGACAATTCGCCGCAATATTCCTATACCGAGTTCTGGGACCGGGTTGAGCTGTTCATCGGACACAAGATTGTGAAGCTGAAGATCACCACGGCTCCCGGCACGATGGTGGACCGGATTTTCCTCAGCCCCCTGGTGGTGGACAAGCATTATCCGAAGGAGAAGGAGATGGATGCGGGCGAAACCGCCGTCCGGGAAACGCTGGAGGCCGGGGATATTCCGGCGGGCGTCCAGATTCTGACCGTTCCGGAGGGCGTGGAGCGCATCGCGCCGGAAGCCTTCAAGGGGATGCACTCCCTCTACAGGGTGATCCTGCCGGACAGCCTGCGGGAGATCGGGGACAGCGCATTCGAGGACTGCGGCGGGCTGCAGTATATTTCCTTCGGATCCGGGCTGGAGACGCTGGGAAAGCGGGCTTTCGCCGGATGCCGCAATCTGCGGGAGGCCATGCTGCCGGAGGGGATCAAAGAAATCCCGGAATACTGCTTTGAAAAGGACATCAACCTGAAGAAGGTGAAGCTGCCCAAGGGACTGATCACCATTCACCAGTGTGCTTTTACGGACTGCTGCTATCTGGAGGAAGCGGACCTTGGATCCTGCACTGCGCTGGAATCCATCGGGGAGAACGCCTTCCACCGCTCCGCGATCAAAAAGATCACCCTGCCGGATTCTGTCCGTTCCCTGGGGCCGGGCGCCTTTGCGTATCCGATCGGGATGACCGCGCTGAAGCTTTCGGAGGGGCTGGAGGAAATCCCGGAGAACTGCTTCTATCACTGCAACAAACTGAAATCCCTGAAGATCCCCGGCGGGGTCCGAGCCATCGGAGATTATGCCTTCTACCAGGCGCGGAGCATGAATGACCTGAAGCTGCCGGAGGGCCTGGAAACCATCGGGGAAGGCGCCTTCAGCACTTTTTACAACAACGTTCTGACTTATAATGATCACGGGAGAAGATACAGCTCCCTGAAGGCCATCAAACTTCCCGCAGCGCTGCGCTCTTTGGGAACCGGCGCTTTTGCGGGATGCGACGCGGTGACCTCCGTCACCTTCGGAAAGAACGGGGCGCTGACGGAGATTCCCGAAAGCTGTTTCCTGCTCTGCACCGCACTGCAGAAGATACAGATTCCAGGATATATCCGGAAGATCGGCGACACAGCCTTCGCGGGATGCAGCACGCTGTCCGCCGTGACGGTGGAGGAAGGGGTGACCGACCTGGGAAGCCAGGCTTTCCTGAGCTGCGGAAAGCTGAAGAAGGTGGAGCTTCCCGCCTCCCTGGAAAACATCGGCGAAGAAATCCTGGAGGAGACGGGAAAAGGAGTGACCGTCACCGTCCGTTCCGGAAGCTCCGCGGAGAATTATCTTCAGAAGAACTATCCCGATATCCGGATCACCATCCGTAAATGAGAGGAGGACCTGCTGCTGAATGATCCCGCCTGTCAGCGGAAGCTGGCGGAGGGCATGGGGGAAGGCATCTGCGACTTTTTCGGGAGATAATTTTTTCTTCAAGGCTTCCTCAAGGAAACCGGGGTAAGATGACGATGTCGACAGGAAGAGTGCACCTTCCTGCATGACAGATAAAATATCCTGTATACCCGGAAAAAGGAGGAAACCAAGATGAAAAAGTTTTTTGCGGCAATCCTGGCTATCGCGATGCTGACGCTCTCGGCTACAGCCCTCGCAGAAGAAACTTCCACGACCCAGATCAGCACGGCGACCGTGCAGGCAAAGGGCGGCCAGCGCGGCGGCCCGCAGCAGGGCGGCCGGGGCCGGGGCCCCATGGGCCAGGCGCCCAACGG
>CAZMFY010000258.1:0-3651 GCA_964565635.1 uncultured Oscillospiraceae bacterium | reverse complement strand
AAGAACGGGTTACGGCGATCGCAGACATACAGAGACGGTTCCCTCATTCGCTGAGTAGTCCACGCCCCAGGTATCCACAGACAGGCTGACGATGTCCGAATACAGCGCCCGGGCTTTTCCGATGCCTTCCTTTACGTAGCCCAGCAGTCCCTCCAGGTCCCAGATCAGATGCCCATCCCTTTCGGAAACCCCGTTGGGAAAGCGGAAAACCTCCCGGGTTTTCATCTCTCCCCCTTCCTCCCAGCCAACGATATGCCGGCCGGAGGAAGCGCCGATATCCACCGCCAGAAACCGTTTCAATGATCGTCCCTCCGCATCCTTTTGAAAATGCCATATATAAAATCGCTTCGTCCATTTTATATGCACACGAAAAGAAAAGCAAGGAATATTCCCTGCTTTTTCGCGCCCCTTTTCCCACTTTTTATGGTGATTTTTCACAGGGGCTGAAAAGATCGGAGGCTGCCCGGAACCGGGCAGCCTCCGAATGGTTTTCTGTGTGTGATTTTACTGAGCCGGCTTGGCCGTGCCGCACTCCGAGCAGAATTTCCCGGTGTTTGCCGTTTCGCAGTTGGGGCAGATCCACTCGCTGGATTCCGGCTGGGGCTTTGCGGTTCCGCATTCCGTACAGAACTTTCCGGTGTTGGCCGTTCCGCAGTTGGGGCAGCTCCAGCTGCCGTCCTCCGCGGCCGCGGGTTCCTCCGCCGGTTCCACCGCAGGCTCCGCAGCCGGTTCCACAGCAGGCGTCTCCGTCGGGACATAGGGATCGTCCGCGAAGTTCATGACCGTGTATGCCGTGTCATACAGCGCCACATCCCCCAGGAAGTCTTCCACGCTGGTCCAGTAGATGTTGTTCGCGTCCATATGAACGGTCAGATAATACTCTCCGCCGTATCTGCTGTTATGTCCCAGGGGGAGAGACGCATATACATAGTTGGATTGCTGCCGTTCCGTGAGACCGCTCATATAGATGGTCCAGGTATTGCCGGAATCCAGCGTCACCCGCTGGGCATCCGGATCGTTCTGTTCCATCTTGTACTCCGGATACGGATTGCTGTCCATGCCGACTTCCATCTGAACATAGTTCCCGCCGCCAAAGTTATATACGGCGCTCAGTTTGCCGTATTTCAGGCCGGATACCATGGCCTGCGCTTCCCGGGAGCTTCCGTCCGAATAGTTGCAGACCAGGACAGGAAAATCAAACTTCAGCTGATAGCCGTAATCGTCTTCATCCAGCAGCTTCACGCCCACAAACCGATCCGCGCTCCAGAAGGGAGTCTTCGTCTCGTAATGCATGGCGGCCTTCACCCGGTCCAGCTCGGTTTCAATGGCGGTCGTCAGCGCGGAAACCCGCTGCTCCAGAGGCATCTTCGTGCTCAGGGCATCCAGCTTCATGGAAATGATCAGCTTGGAGCTCTTCCCGAATTCCCGGGTGCCGATCATCCCGTAAGCCCACAGCTTATCCGGCTCGATGTAGGCGGCCATGCTGTCCGCCCCGTCCCGGAGAATATATTCATCCTGCTCCGCCTTGTTAATAAACTCCTCGTAGGAAGCGCTTGAAGTCACCTGATAGTTGTACTGGATCGCATTGTCCACATCCAGGTACGTGGCATCATCCATGTCAAACTCATTAGGCATAGCCCCCGCTGGCGCCGGGAAGCAGAGGAAGACCGGTTCCGCAGGCTCGCGGGCTTTAAATAAACTGTATATACCGATCGGGGAAATGCAGATTTCAGGATAGGCTTCCGGATTCACCAGCAGCTCGCTTGAATAGGTATACTGAGGCAGCTGCCGGAGATAGATCGGTTCTTCCGCGAAGGCGGGAACCGTCGCGAGCAGCATCAACGCAGCAAGCAACGCAAGAATCTTTTTCATGAGTGCACGCTCCTTTTCCGTCGGGGAGACCGTTTTTCCGGTCCCCTGCTCCTTTTTTGTTGTCAAAAATATAACACATTTACCCTGAAAAAGCAATGTGCGATCCGTTCATTCTCCGGTTTATAAATCCAGAGTCATCTGTTCCCCCGCTTCAGGCGGAACAACGGTTTCCCCGTTCTCGTCGTTCTCCTCCGTTTCCCACGGTAAAGCCGCTTCCATCGGCTGCTCCTCCGTTTCCCTGCTCCCGGCCGCCGCCTCGAAGCCGTCCTCCCGGACAGCGGGCTTCTTCCCGGCGGAGGGCCGCTTTTCCGGCTGGGTCCGCAGGTGTTCCGGCAGATCCACCGCCTTTTTCTTTCCCAGCTTCTCCCGGACGAAAGTCAGCGCATCCTCCCAGGAATAGGGCGTACACTGTAGGGGAATCCGCATCCACCAGGCGGGCGCGTAGAAAAGAATACAGCATTTTTCCGGCCACAGCTGCACCCGGGAAACCTCCCGCCAGGGCAGGTCCACCTCTTCCAGCCGCAGCACCCCGTTCTCCTGGGGATTCATCCGTTTCATCCGTTCAGGGGATTTCAGCCGGGTGATCAGCTTCAGCGCCGAAGGCTCCGGCAGATACCGGGTCATATGCACCCCCCGGCTGTCCACCACGTAATCCATCAGTTCCCTGCCCTGGAGCAGCAGCGCCAGAAACACGCACAGCACGACAGCGCCCAGCAGGATCCCCAGCGTCAGCGGGAAGCTTCCCCGAAACAGCCGCTCCACCGCCTCCGGGCCGCCGGCCAGTCCTTCCAGAATCAGCGCCAGCAAAAGCACCGCCAGTCCCGCGGGCAGCAGCCACCGCATGACCGCGTTCCAGCACATCCAGTCCTTTACAGGCACGCGCTCCATCACCCAGGCCGCGTGCACCGCATTTTTCGCCAGCTTCGTCCCGCAGTGTGGGCAGATCTCCCCGGGTTCCACTTCCCGGTCGCATTTTTTACAATATGCCGTCAAAGCCATGTCCGCATCCATCTCCCGCTTTTTTCCGCCGTTTTCCGCCGTTTTCCCGCGGCAGCATCCCGTTTTCCCTTCTCCGTCCCGGCCTGCCGCTTTTTCCCCGGCTCTTAATCCCCATGGCCGGGATGAATCCGCATCGTCCGGGACAGGGGGATCAGGCGCCGCAGGGAGGAGAACATATCATGCTCGCTGCCTCCGGGCAGATCCGTCCTTCCCCAGCTGTGTTCAAACAGCGTGTCGCCAGTAAACAGGTCGTCTCCGATCCGGTAGCATACGCTGCCCGGGGTATGCCCCGGCGTATGCAGCACCTGGATGGTCATGCCTGCCAGATGCAGCTCCTCCCCTTCCCGGACCAAGCCGCTGGCTTCCGGCGCGGTGATCCGCCTGCGCAGCAGCCCCTCGCTGGCGTTCAGCACCGGATCCCCCAGCATCTCCCGATCCAGGGGATGAATCAGCACGGGGGTATCCTCCTCCCGGAGGCCTTCGATGCCTCCGATATGGTCAAAATGCCCGTGGGTCAGCAGAATCGCCGCGATTCGCCGGCCCTCCGTCGCCTTTCTGATCCGGGCCGCCTCGTCCCCAGGGTCAATGATCACGCAGTCGTCCCGGTCTTCGAGGCCCACGATATAGCAGCAGGTGCCGACGATGCCGACGGTCAGCTCCCGGATGATCAAATGCTCTTTTTCCGAATCCATCCTTCTGTTCCTCTTTCAATATGGATTGACCACGAGTAAACATCCACCGGCCTAGCCGGTGGCTTTTCATTTGCGGCCATAGGCCTAG
>CAZMFY010000257.1:0-3687 GCA_964565635.1 uncultured Oscillospiraceae bacterium | reverse complement strand
GCAGCAGCTCCAGCGCATCCGAGAGGGCTACGGGGGAAGTGGTCAGGGTCAGCAGGCTGGTTCCCAGCACCAGGAAGATCAGACGCAGGGAATAGAAGACGGCCTGGCGCAGGGCCTCCAGGGTGATGCGGATCTGCCAGAAGGCCAGCAGGACGGTTTCGCCCTCCGTGAAAAACAGATTCAGCAGAAAGGTCAGAATCAGGATGATCCGCAGGGGCTTCAGCCCCCGCATCAGCATGAAGAAAGGAACCCGGGCCAGGCGGGAGGCCAGATAGATAAACCCAAGAATCAGGGCGTAGCCCCAGATGGTATGCACCAGAAAGACCGCCACGATCAGGCAGAGGGTCAGGATGATTTTGATCCGGGGGTCCAGGCGGTGAACGACGCTGTCTACCGGATAATACTGGCCCAGGGTTACGTTGTTCAGCACGGGGCCCCCTCCTTCCACAGCCGGAGAAGGTGGGCTTTCAGCTCCTCCATCCGGTACAGATCAGCCGGCAGGTCATAGCCCTTTTCCCGCAGGGCAGCATTCAGCCGGGCGGCGGCAGGCACATCCAGCCCCAGGTCGGTCATCCGCTCCGGGCTGGAAAACAGCTCCCGGGGGGATCCGTCCGCCACCAGGCGCCCTTCCCGGAAGACCAGCAGGCGCGTGGCCAGCCGGGCCATATCCTCCATGCTGTGGGAAACCATGATGATAGTGGTATGCTCCCGCTGGCGCAGATCCTCCAGCATGGAGAGAATCCGGTCCCGGCCCCGGGGATCCAGTCCGGCCGTAGGCTCATCCAGGATGAGTACGGAGGGCTCCATGGCCAGGACGCCGGCAATGGCGACCCGGCGCATCTGGCCGCCCGAAAGCTCGAAGGGGCTTCTTTCCGCGTATTTCTCATAGTCCAGATGGACGCTCTCCATGGCCTTTCGGACCCGGCGGTCCACCTCGTCAGGGGACAGGCCCTGATTCTTCGGACCGAAGGCGATATCCTTGGCCACGGTTTCCTCAAAGAGCTGATATTCCGGATACTGAAAGACCAGGCCGATCCGGAACCGGAGGGCCCGGCGGTTGACCTTCTCCCCGTTCAGATCCTCTCCGTCGATGAGCACCTGCCCGGAGGTGGGCTTCAACAGGCCGTTCAGATGCTGCAGCAGGGTGGATTTGCCCGACCCCGTATGGCCGATGACACCGACGAATTCCCCGTCTTCCAGGGTAAAGGATACGTCCTCCAGAGCCACGGTGCGCAGCACACTATTTTCTCCGTAGGTATGGGTCAGATGCCGGACTTCAATGGGCACAGCCGCTCCACCTCCTCGACCATTTCCTCCACGGTTAAGACGCCTTCGGGAAGGGGCATGCCCTCGGCCCGCAGATCCGCGGCCAGGGCGGCCATGGGGGGGACATCCAGATGCAGCGCCCGCATGGCGGTCACATCGCTGAAGATCTCCCGGGGCGTACCCTGGGAGACGATTTCCCCGCCGGAGACCACCAGCACCCGATCCGCTTCGCAGGCCTCCTCCATGAAATGGGTGATCCAGAGGACGGTGATGCCCTTGCTGCGGTTCAGGGCCTGGACGGTGGAGAGAACCTCCCTGCGCCCGGCCGGATCCAGCATGGCGGTGGCTTCGTCCGCAATGAGGACGGAGGGCTCCATCGCCAGGATGCCCGCCACGGCGACCCGCTGCTTCTGGCCGCCGGAAAGAAGATGGGGCGAAGCGTCGGCATATTTGCTCATATGGACGGAGGCCAGGGCGGATTCCACACGGGGAATCATCTCATTCGTGGGAACGCCCAGGTTTTCCAGCCCGAAGGCCACGTCTTCCTTCACCACGGTAGCCACGATCTGATTATCCGGGTTCTGGAAGATCATGCCCGCGCGGCGGCGGATTTCCCAGACGAATTCTTCCTTCGCCGTGTCATATCCGCATACCAGAATCGACCCCTCCGAGGGGACATAAAGCGCGTTCAGCAGCTTGGCCAGGGTGGATTTTCCGGAACCGTTATGCCCCAGCACCGCCACAAATTCACCTTCCCGAACCGTGAGCGAGGCATGGGAAAGGGCGGGCGTCTTCGCTTCCTCGTAGGTAAAGGAAACGCGATCCGCCTGAATACGAACCTGATCCTGCATGAAAAATCCTTTCGAAGGTGATCCGCGCGGCACGACCGCGCGGAAGAAATGATGTCAAGCCCTTCAGGGCCGGGAAATATCGATACAGTGAATCTGAGGCGGGCAGAGAATCCTGGCGGGGAGAATGGAGGTGCCTACGCCGTTGGAAATCAGCAGATTGGCCCGGTTTTCCATCATCCATCCGGACAGATACCGGTCCTCAATATCCCCGCCGAAATCGAACAGCCCGGAGAACCCGCGGATCTGACCGCCGTGCGTGTGGCCGAAGAGGGCCAGATCAAACCAGCCCAGCCGTCCGCTCCGATCCGCGGCCCGATGGGCGTCCGGAATCACGGATGGATTATGGGAAACGAGAATCACGAAATCGCCGGCGTCCGTCTGGGTGGACAGGGCCGAGAGGGCGGGCTTTCCCTTCAGCGCGTCGTCCAGACCGACCGCATAGATCATGCTGGTTCCGATCCGGACGGGCAGCACGGCATTCACCAGCGGAATCACGCCCGCCTCCCGCATGGCATCGGTGACCATCGTGCGCTCCAGATCGTCTTCCCCGTGGTCCGCTTCACCCAGCACCCCGTAGGCGCCGTACCGGACGTGGAGGGAGGGAAGATGCTTGAAAAAAGCGACGGCAGCATCCGGCGTATCCCCGATATCTCCGCCGAAAAAGACCAGATCCGGCTTCAGGTTATTGACGGCGGAGATCAGAGAACGGACCCGGCCGTCGGAGAAGAAATAGCCGTAATGCACATCCGAAAGAAAAACCACGCGCAGACGGCCAATGTCCGCCGGCAGATCCTCGCTGGTCATGGTGATCCGGTCTACCTGAAGGATGCGCGCCTCCAGAAAGGGAAGCAGGCATAAGACCAGCGCCAGGACGATTCCGGCCGTGATCAGGATCCGGCGGCGCCGGTTTTTCCGAAGATGGCGGGAGCGGTAGTGGGTGGAAGCGCTGGAGGACAGCGCCCACGGCGAAGAAGGGGAATGCTTTCCCCGATACTCATTCATGGCAAAGCCCTCATCCGTTCATAAAAAACAGCGCCCGGCCTTCCGGGCGGATATTTATTCTACACGAAAACAGCTGATACTTCAAGAAAAAAACAGAGAAGAAGCGAAGGCCGGCGGGGGAAAAGAGACGGGGGGAGAATTTAAAAAAGTGAGGATAATTGTTACAATCCCGTCATAAAAAAATACAAGGCATTTCCCCCCGAAAACGGGGAAAATCCTTGAAATCAAAAGAGGCGTTCCCTTTGTTGAAAATTTGACAATCCCGGGGAAGAAGGGGTACAATACTTTCATCCGTTCTTCCAACGGGAAGAAACATCAGGAGGACAGGATGATGAGAAAAGGCTTTTTTAAACGGATGTTGGCCCTGCTGACGGCGGTGGGTTTGATGACAGCCCTGCTGCCCGGCGCGCTGGCCCTGTCCGGCGACTGGGCGGAGCTGCAGCTTTCCCTGACCTGGACAGACGGCGCCGGAAATCCGCAGACGGCTGTTGCCATGCCGGTGGCGGAAGGCGCTTTCTGGGCCTACGTGCCCGGGGATGCGCTGGGAAGTCTGACGCTTTCGGCGATG
>CAZMFY010000256.1:0-3693 GCA_964565635.1 uncultured Oscillospiraceae bacterium | reverse complement strand
TGCGCTGACGCTTCTTGGGCTGATACGTACGGAACATTTTCCAACACTCCTCTACACAAAACATTCAACAGGGATCATCCCCGCCGGGGGATGCCCCGGAACCGTTAAAAACAGCTTTATAAGTATACGGACACCTGATCCAAAAGTCAAGATTTATTTTTACTGCGCCATCAGCGCTTCCGCAAGGGTTTCCAGCTGCGCCCTGCTGTCCGCCGCCAGGGCGGAGGTGATCTTCACCGCGGGCTCCAGGATCGTCAGATTTTTGCACTCTTCCAGCATGGCCTTCATGCCTTTGGCGGCCACAGGCGCCCAGGATCCGTTTTCGATCAGGCCGACCGTTCTCCCCTGCCAGCTGCGCTCCTTCAGATGCTCCAGGAAGGTCTTCATGGTGGGGAAGATATCCGCGTTATAGGTCGTGGTCGCGAAAACGGCGGTTCCGTAACGGAATGTATCCTCCACCGCCTCCGCCCAGTCGCAGCGGGCCAGATCGTTCAGCGCCACCTTCGGGCAGCCCTTCTCCTTCAGCAGCGCCGCAAGCGTTTCCGCGGCTTCCCGGGTGTGGCCGTATACGGAGGTATAGTTGATAACGATGCCCTCGCTCTCCACGCCGTAGCTGCTCCAGGTCTGATACAGCCCCAGATAGTAGAACAGATCCTGATCCAGCACGGGCCCGTGCAGCGGGCAGATGGCCTTCAGCGGCACCCCCGCCAGCTTTTTCAGCACTGCCTGAACCTGAGGACCGTACTTGCCTACGATGCCGAAATAATACCGTCTGGCTTCACAGGCCCAGCCTTCCGGGTCCTCCGTATCCAGGGCGCCGAATTTGCCGAAGGCATCGGCGGAAAAGAGCACCTGCTCCGTTTCATCATAGGTGAAAATCACCTCAGGCCAGTGGACCATAGGCGCGGTGATAAAGGTCAGCGTATGCTTTCCGAGAGAAAGCTGGCTCCTGTCCCCCGCCACGATCCGGCGGCCGTCGCTCAGATCCGAGCCATAGAAGTTTTTCATCATCTGAAACGCTTTGGCGGAGGCAACCACCGTGGTCTCCGGATAGGCCTCCAGAAGGCGGAAGATGTTGGCCGAGTGGTCCGGCTCCATGTGCTGAACGATCAGATAATCCGGTGCGCGGCCCTCCAGGGCGGCGGACAGATTGGCCATCCAGGTTTCGCCGAAGTGGGCATCCACCGTATCCATGACCGCGATCTTCTCATCCAGAATCACATAGGAATTGTAGGCCATGCCGTTGGTCACCGTATACTGCCCCTCGAACAGGTCCACCTGATGGTCATTGACGCCGATATACCGAATGTCCTTCCCGATATGCATGGAATAAAGCCTCCTTGCAAGATTTTCTTAACCGAATCCGATCCGTTTCTGGGCCGCGCGGCTGATATGATAGGCGATCCTTCGAAATCCCGGGCCCCAGCTGTTCATCACCGCCGCGGTGGGATGCCGGCGCAGCCGTCTGCACAGCTCGGGATCAAAGGCCTGAATCTCTGCCCACATGCCTTCATGAAGGGCTTTGGACCGTTCGTCCCTGACCGATTCATGGAGCACGGAAACGTTCAGCAGCTGTCCGCTCAGAAAGTTCATGATATACCCCCGCAGGTGCCGGGGCAGCTGCTGGATCTCCTGCCATTTCCAGGTACAGATCATCCGGGTCACCATGGCCGTGTTCTGATCCATCCTGTGGGTCAGGTTCTTCCCGCTGACGGACTGCTCCGCCTGCCCGACCGTATATCCGTACAGGGGGCAGGGCAGGTACAGGATCTTTTCCGTCCAGGGAAGCGGCTGATAGATGTAAAGATTATCCTCGTAATACGTATGCTTCGGCAGGGTGTATCCGTGCTCCCGGAGCAGCTCCGTCCTGTAGCACATGGCATGAATCATGAACTGCTTCCACAGGGGGAAAGAACGGCAGGTCTCCCAGGTATCCATCCGGTTCTGATGAAATACGTGATTGTACCGCACCTGAAACACGCTTTCCCGGTCCGTATGGTCGTATACGTAATCGTTGATCACCAGGTCCGCCCTGTCTTTCGGATCCGCGTGGGACCGCAGCAGGTCCAGCAGCTTTTTCAGGCTTTCCGTGTCGATCCGGTCATCCGCGTCCACGCTTTTCAGGTAGATGCCCTGCGCGGTCCGGATCCCCTGGTTCAGCCCTTCTCCGTGTCCTCCGTTTTCCTGATGAATCACCCGCACGATCTCCGGATGCTCGGCCGCAAGCGCGTCCGCCAGAGCCGGCGTTCCGTCTGTGGAGCCGTCGTCCACAATCAGAATGTCCAGTTCATCCCCCGCGGGAACCATCCGCTCCACGCACCGGCGGAGGAAGGCTTCCACGTTATAGCTGGGAATCACCAGCGTCAGAAGTTTCATCTGCAGATTGCTGCCCTTTCTTTGTGTTCCGGCGGCGGCCGAAGATCTCCTTCCGCCGAAAGCCGGGCTGCGCCGTCAGCCCGGACACAGTAAGCAGTATTCTATCATGTTTTCCCGGTTCTGGCAACGGGCCGAAACGGGCGGCCGCAAAACCAGAAACGATCGGAACGGATGGTCGGCGGAAAAGGCGGCGCCAGCTCCGGGGAAGCGGGCTGCCCCCTGCTTTTTCCGGCTCTTCCCCCACGGGCTCCGGCGCCGGCGGATCCCCCCTCAGGCTTCACGGTTTGCCCTTGATTTTCCCCCCGTTTCCCGATACAATAGCGTTGGCTGAAGGCGTTCCGGCCCTGGGGCGGCGCCGTTCCTTTTTCAACAGTTCAACGACGGGAGGGATTTCCTTGGCTGCATATGATTATCTGGTTGTCGGCGCCGGTCTCTTCGGCGCGGTTTTCACCCGGGAAGCCCTGGACCTGGGAAAGAAGGTGCTGGTGATCGACCAGCGTCCCCAGGTCGGCGGCAATATCTATACGGAGGACCGGGAAGGCATTCCGGTGCATGTGTACGGCGCCCATATTTTCCATACCAGCGACCGGGAGGTCTGGGAATACGTGAACCGCTTCGCGGAGTTTAACCGGTTTACCAACGCCCCCCTGGCCCGGTACCGGAGAAAGCTGTATCATCTTCCCTTTAATATGAACACCTTCTATGCCCTGTGGGGAACCGCCACGCCGGCGGAAGCGCTGGCGAAAATCGAGAGCCAGCGGGGAGAAATACGCCAGGAGCCTCGAAACCTGGAGGAGCAGGCCATCTCTCTGGTGGGCCGGGATGTATACGAAGCGCTGGTCAGAGGCTATACGGAAAAGCAGTGGGGCCGCCCCTGCCGGGATCTGCCCGCCTCCATCATCCGGCGGCTGCCGGTACGGCTGACCTGGGATAACAATTACTTTAATGACGCCTTCCAGGGCATTCCCCGGGCCGGATATACCCGTATGGTGGAGAACATGCTCTCCGGCGCGGAGATTCGCCTGAACACCCCCTTTACCCGGGCGCTGGGCGATCTGGCGGAGAAGGTGATTTACACCGGCTCCATCGACGGGTTCTACGGCCATGAGCTCGGCTGGCTGGAGTACAGGTCCCTGCGGTTTGAGACGGAGCGGATGGAGACCGGGGATTTCCAGGGTAACGCGGTCATCAACGATACCAACGCGGAGGTGCCCTATACCCGGACCATTGAGCATAAGCACTTCGCGTATGATCAGCCGGAGGTCATGAATACCCCCTGGACCTATGTCACCCGGGAATATCCTCAGGACTGGCATC
>CAZMFY010000255.1:0-3695 GCA_964565635.1 uncultured Oscillospiraceae bacterium | reverse complement strand
GGAATTGAAATCATCAAACTGATTGACTTCCTAACAGAATAGAATCTAAGTGGTAACTGAATATGAAAGCAACGGAACTGCAGAAAGCTCTGGAATCATCCATCACATGCTGTCAGCCTTCAGCGTATTGGAAGAGCCATATGGTTCGGCAGATTGTGAAAGGAGAGAAAATAACAAAAAGGACAAAGTTGTCCACAGGAGTTATTCTTACTGCCGTTTTCGTGCTGCTCAGCGCGGTGGCGCTGGCGGTTGGAATCCTGGTAAACGAATACTACGCGAAGGTGGCGGAAATGGATGCCAGCGGCGCTTTGGGAAGGTGGAATCTGGAAGATAAGATCACCTTTGTGAACACGATGAAGGAATGCAATTTCGAGGTGGATCCCGAACTGTACCGGGTCCTTATGAACGAAGGGAACTCGAGGGTAGAGCGGGAAAACGCAGCGGACAGGATTGTGGACGCCACCTACGGTGAACTGATCCGGCAGCAGCAGGGATACTATATTTCCGAGCCGGAAGACAGCATGGGCGTAGCACCCGATCCGGTCATCGTGTTTCAGGAACGCTATTTCGCAGAGCATCCGGAACCGATTGACGATACACCGGAAGGAAGAGAGGCGCTGCTAAAGTATACGGACGCTCTGGGATACTATCTGAGGGATGTTTATAACCCGTTTTACATGCAAGAACACGACGGACAGGGAGGCATTCCGGAGAAGACAGCAGTTACGAAAGAAACCGCAATCGAAGCTCTCCGCTCGCTGATGACAGAAATTCTTGGCTGGGATCCGGATGCTGTAAATGCGATGACGCCGGACGTTCAGTGGGACGCGGATTACGGGATGTGGACCGTTTCCGGAGAAGTCAGCGCGGCTTCCATGGAAAAAGTGACGGATCTGCGGAAAGGAATTGAACCTTCCCTGGAAGGGCCGCTTGTTGAGAAAACAACGACAGGATACCGCGCTACACTCCTTGTGGATGAGAAGGGCAACCGGAGCTTCGATACCATGGACAAGGAAGAATTCATGAATATGCATCTGAATGATGCAACTCCGGAAATCAATACAGATGAGCAAGAAGCAATGGCACTGGTGGAACGGGAAATCCGGGCGAAATATCGTGATTCAGAACCGGAGATGAAAGCTTTGTTCTGCGATCTGCTGCTCATAGGGACCGGAGAAGAAGAGGGACTGCTGGTCCGGCTGCAGTTCCATACACATTATCAGCTGAACCAGGAAATGAAATACGGGGCGGTTATCAATCTGGGCACAGGGAAGGTGGAAGCTGTATACACCTACGATCCGAACCAGTGGTCTTCGGAGATGCAAATCCTGAAGTACGGAGCGGAAGTGGAGTCGAAACACGGATGGTATATTCACTGGGATACGGAAAGCAAAGCGGAACTGATCCGGCTGCTACGGGAAATCCGGATGTGTCCGGAACATTTCTTCTGGGAAGCTGAACAACCGGATGAAGCCGGAATGGACGCCTTCATTGCGGATGCCTTCGGCGTGCCCGGCTATCCTTCCGCCGTGAACGAGGCACTTATGGCCCGCGTGCTTCTGGGAAACGAAGAAACCTGGGACCTGGAGACGCAGTCCCTGATGCAGTATCTGTGGGAGAAATTCCATATTCATTCCGAAGTGACGGCTGAGGAAATGAAGCAGGGCGGCTCGGAGATCGATCGGGAGACCGCGGGCCGTATCGTTAAGGAAGCGGTGTGCGAAGCATGGAATATGCCGAAAGACGCCATGGAGAAATGGGAGTACACGGCACAGCTGGTTCAGGCGCCGGCCACACCCCAGCATGAGAGCCTGGTATGCTACCGGGTTTTCCTGACCCGGCCGGACAGCGAAGTGGGCCAGGATACCTTTGGGGGCCGGGACAATTTCAACTACCGGATCCTGCTGAACGGCACGGTTATGGATTCCACGATGGTCAGTGAATGGTACAGCCCGGCGGAAGACGCTGAACGCCTGGGCAGGAAACAGTAACAGGGAGGGAACAGCATATGAAAAAGATATTGACGGTAATCCTGTGTATAATGATGAGCTTTTGCACAGCAGCCTGCGCCGAAAGCAGCGTGAGCATCAGCGCGGAGGGTGAAGACTGGATGAGCTATGCCTTTACGCTGCCGGATGGCCGGATGATCTTTACCGGCAGCCGAGGAAAGGTCGGAAACTATCAGGAGCGCAAAGCAAGACTGCTCTGTCTGAATCCTGACAGGACGATTTCTTGGGAATACTGGGATCCTGCGGAAGGAAATGCGCATTTCAGAGGCGCGGCGCTACTGGAAGACGGAACGATTGGCGTTGTCTATATCAATTCCCCTTATCAGGAAACGGAAGCCATCGAAATTCGTAAGTTTTCCACAGAAGGAAACCCCGTTGGCAATGCAATTGATATCTTCGGAAGTGGAAAGGCCAGCGGACTTGTGGATGATATTACTTCAGCATGCATCCGGATGAACGTATATACGGATGACGGGAAAGAACAGCGTGGTTTTCTGGACTGGGAAGGCAATCTGATCTTCAGTTTTGACAGAAAAAAGATGATTGGAGTCAGAAGCACATTTGCGGCTGGGGATGGGCTGGTCCTGGCAGGAAATGAAGTCGGAGGGTCTTCAAACGCCAAGATCATGAAGGTGGATATGCAGGGGAACGTGATTTGGGAAACCGTGCTGCCCCTGATGCTGGAAAACGGCGCAAGAGCCTGGATTGATAAATGCGTTCAGACCCCGGACGGCGGATACCTGGCCTGGATTCTCGAATCCGATTACAATTCGGATCAATGGGCTCATGCGCTGGCGCGTTTCGATCAGAACGGACGTAAGCTCTGGCTGAACAGGGAAAGCTTTGCCGATACCCCGACAATTGGCTGTACGCATCTGATTGAATATCAGGGAAAGGCCGTCATGCTTGAGAGAAACAACAGTTTGGGCAGGACACAGGTTTATCACTGGTTTGATGAAGGCGGCAACGCAGTCGGAAAAACAGAGCTGACGGTTTCCCGGGAAGATGCCGGTACGAATCAGGCTCTTGTACAGGTGATGCCACAAGGCATGATTATTATGAATGATGGCCTGTGGGTTCTGAATGATCTGCGGATCAGGAATGATAATGATGTACGTAAGGAAATGGATTCTAAAGATGATGTCCTGTACAAGGTTCCCGAACCAAATAAAGGGGAGTTATGATAAAACAGATCGTAACTGCACTCAACTGAATGTATATATGTAATTGTAACATTATACAGAATAGCAGGACTTTGGGTTCAGCGGAAGAATTGTCTTCCATGTGCCGTTTCTTATTATGTGTAGTTTTATGACCTGGCACGATGATCACTAATCTGCAGATCGGAGGGTATCTTCTCTGCAAGGATCTGGGATTGCCGGAGATCACGGAACGGAATCCTAATGAGCTGATGACTGGCTTTGCTCTGTCTGCTGTATCCATCCCTGAACACGACGGAGGAGAAAATGATGCATTATTTCACGATCCGGCGCGCACTTGCTCATGTGTTAGCGATTATCCTGCTTCTTGCTGCGGGTATCAGTGAGGCAAAAGCTGACCAGCATTTATCGGATTATCAATTAAGGCAGGATGTCGAAAGCTCCTTATCTGCATTTGTTTTTGATGCACGCTGGGCGAAAACAGTACCTGATACAGTGATAGCGATCTATGGTGCCTCGCCAGGTT
>CAZMFY010000254.1:0-3697 GCA_964565635.1 uncultured Oscillospiraceae bacterium | reverse complement strand
CGTCTGTGAAGCCGATCTGCGAAAAGTGCAAGATCATCAAGCGCAAGGGCCGCGTTATGGTCATCTGCGAGAATCCGAAGCACAAGCAGAAGCAGGGCTGATTGTAAGCCGCAGCAAATCCCGGACCGCGGAAACGCGGATCCGGGTTTTTGCGGTTTTGGCGATTGCAATGCAAAAGGAGATACGGTATAATTTCTCCACAGAAACCGGAGAGGAGCAGATATCAATGGCAAGAGCCACGGCGCTGGAACCTCAGGTGACCAAGCTGATTGAATGCAGACACCTGAACGTGGGCAACTACGCCCGGGAACCTGCCTTTGCTTCCGGCGGGGCGGGACTAGTATCCACGCTGGACGATTACCGCCATTTCGCATCCATGCTGCTCCATGGCGGGGAATACGGCGGCAGGCGGATTCTTTCCGCTGAAACCGTTCGGTGGATGACCAGCAGCCAGCTTCATCAGCAATGGGCCTGGGAGGGCATTGACGGCTATTCTTACGGCAAGCTGATGCGTCATTGTATCAATCCCGGAAAGGCAGCCGGACTGGCCCGTATGGGCGAATATGGATGGGATGGATGGCTTGGAACATACTTCGCGAATTTCCCGGATCTGCACATGACGCTGCTGCTGAACCTGAATGTGGCGGATACGGGAACCGGTCCCTTAACCAGGCGGGTGCGCAATGTTGTGCTGGCCGCGCTGGAATGAAGCTAAAACGATCATAAGGATGGAATTACAGGCAATGAAGGATATTTCCTTTGCAGAACGGGTACAGGAGCTGCAGCAGGCCGTTTTAAAGGATTACGGTCAGAACCGCGTGATTGACAGCCTGGAAATGTTTTCCCAGCCGGACCGCAGCGTGATCGAGGAGATGATCCGCAAGCTGTTCCGGGTGGCCTATCCCGGCTATTTCAGAGACGAAACCTGGAGAATCTACAACCCCCAGACGTATCTTTCCGCTTTAATTGAGGATATTGCCTTCCATATGAAACGGCAGATTACGATTGCGCTTCGGAATTCCATTCCGGATGAAGTGGCAGCATCCAGGCAGGCGGAAGAGATGACGGCTGCTTTCATGAGCCGGATCCCCGAAATCAGAGCCTATCTGGAAACGGACCTGCAGGCCGCCTATGACGGGGATCCCGCGGCTTCCAGCAAGGCGGAAGTGATCATTGCCTACCCGGGACTGTACGCGATCACCGTGAACCGGTTTGCCCATGTGCTGTATCAGCTGGGCGTGCCGCTGATCCCCAGAATCATGACGGAATATGCCCATAACCGGACCGGTATCGATATTCATCCGGGGGCGACCATCGGACGGTATTTTATGATTGACCACGGAACGGGCATCGTCATCGGCGAGACCACCGTCATCGGGGAAGGCGTCAAGATTTATCAGGGAGTGACGCTGGGCGCGCTGTCCACCCGCGGCGGGCAGAATCTGCGGGGAAAGCGGCGGCATCCGACCATCGAGGACCATGTTACGATCTATGCCGGCGCCTCCATTCTTGGCGGGGATACGGTGATCGGGCATGATTCCGTGATCGGTTCCAACGTGTTCATTACCCATCCCATCGCGCCGGGGACCCGGGTCAGTATCAAGAGCCAGGAGCTGATTTTCAAGAACGGACGGGAAATCATTACACAGCCGGATATCCCGGAAGACACGCCTTCCTGGTTCTATGTCATTTAAAAAAGGGCAGGGAAGCTCCAGGCCGGGGAGAGCGGCGGAGAGAATCCCCCTGGTCCCATGGCCTATAAAAGGGGCAGGGAAGACAGCACGAAGCGGGCGGAGAAATGATCTCCGCCCGCTTCATCGCGTTTACGATTTGATTACACCCTAATGCGATTTTCTGTTTCCGCATCGAAGAGATATACGCTTTCCAGCGGAATATAGAAGGTGAAGTCGATATCGGTTTCCGGGGTGTCATGGCTGTCCACCTTCAGAATGGCCTGCTGTTGATCCGCCGTGATGTAGATGTTCGTATTATCGCCGAGCAGTTCAGTCAGTTCGACCCGGCAGTCCACCGTGTAGCAGTCAGCGGTGGGTTTCAGCGAAATATGCTCCGGGCGGAAGCCGAGAATGATTTCTTTTCCTTCATAGTCTTTTGCGGCTTCACCCATCTTGCGGGTCAAATCCAGCCGATTCTTCCCGAAGGCAAGAGAACCATTTTCCACCTTTCCCCGTACAAAATTCATCGGCGGCTCACCGATAAAGCCGGCAACGAAAACATTTTCCGGTTCATAATACAGCTGATAGGGAGTACCGATCTGCTGGACATAGCCCAGCTTCATGACGACAATCCTGTCAGCAAGCGTCATGGCTTCTGTCTGGTCATGCGTTACATAGATGGTGGTAGCGCCGGTTTCATGATGAATCTGCGCGATTTCATAGCGCATCGTCACACGCTGCTTCGCGTCCAGATTGGAAAGAGGCTCATCCATCAGGAAAACGCCAACCTTTCGAATGATGGCGCGTCCGATGGCCACGCGCTGGCGCTGACCGCCCGAAAGCGCGCGGGGAAGACGATCAAGGTAATCCGTCAGACCAAGAATGGCCGCAACCTTCTTTACCCGCTCTTCGATAACGTCCTCATCTACGCCTTGCAGAGTTAAGCCGAAGGCGATATTATCAAATACCGTCATCTGCGGATAGAGGGCATAGCTCTGGAACACCATGGCGATTCCCCGCTCCCGGGGACCTTTCTCATTGGCGCGGTCACCGTCGATGAGAAACTCGCCACTGGAAATATCTTCCAGACCGGCGATCATCCGCAGCGTTGTAGACTTTCCACAACCAGAAGGACCGACAAATACGATAAACTCGCCTTTCTCAATGTCCAGATTGAAGTTGTGTACAGCATGAAAGCCATTGGGGTAAATTTTGTTGATGTTCTTCAGGGTTAAATAAGCCATGAGGTTACCTCCTCTTTATCTCCGTGTAGCACATCACCAGCGGTGCGACACCTTTGGCATCGTTTCTGACGATGGGCTCGGAAAGGTAATACGCGACGGAACCATCCCTGCGCCGATCTTTTTCAGGACCAAGACCGGCTACCAGACAAATATGATCCAGATTCAGAACTCCATCAGTAAATGACAGATTTCTGTCCAGGATTCCCGCAAAAGTCTTTTCACCATAATCGCCAAATTCTTTATCCAGGATTCCCAGGCGGGAACCCTTCAGCATGGCATAGGCGATCATGGAGCTGCCACTTGTCTCCAGATAGTTTCCTTCCACATCGGGACGGTTCACGACCTGGTAATACATCCCGCTGTCAGAGTCTGAATAGGGGAGAATATCCCTCATCAAATCCCTGTAAACAGCCTTCAGAGGCTCGGCATCCCTCTCAGGAATAATCTCACAAAGATCGGCAAGAGCGACGGAGAACCATCCGATGGCCCGCAGCCAGAAGTTCTGGCTGAGGCCGGTTTCCCGATCACACCAGAAGGCCTGCCGGGAAGCATCGTATCCATGATAGTACAGCCCGGTTACGGGGTCTCTCATATGCTGCCGAACCGTATTGATCTGGGAGATCACATCGCTGTAATCACCGGATCCGAAGTATTTCTGATACAGCGCGGAAAAAGGCTGCGCCATATAGATCCCATCCAGCCAGACCTGATTCGGATAAATCTGTTTATGCCACCAGGAACCTTCATGGGTACGAGGCTGCTGGCACAATTCACCATGAA
>CAZMFY010000253.1:0-3710 GCA_964565635.1 uncultured Oscillospiraceae bacterium | reverse complement strand
TCTCTTGACCCTGCTCCGTAGGCAATGTGTAACCTATGTTTGACAAACCAACAATTTCTTTCCGTTGAGCCTGGGAAAGCCTATTTGAACATCCTGTGAAAATCCTTGACAAACCAGGGAAAATAACCTACATTGAAGATTGTGCCTGTATGTTTTTTCATGCTGAGGAAACGGTCTCCGGCACGCGGGCCTGAAGGGCCTTTTCTCGTTTTCTGCCCATGTAATTTCAATCAGAAGGAAAGGATCTGTTTCATGATCAAAAAACTCGCTGCCCGTATCCGGCAGTACAAAAGGCAGGCCATCGCCACCCCTCTGTTCATGGTGGGTGAAGTGGCCATGGAAGCGGTGATCCCCCTGATCATGAGCTACCTCATCGACCGGGGCATCACCCCCGGGAGCATGAGCCATATCTGGCTCTTCGGCGGGCTGCTGGTAAGCGCCGCCATGCTCTCCCTGTTCTCCGGCGTCATGAGCGCGCGCATGGCCGCCACCGCCTCCGCCGGGTTTGCCCGGAACCTGCGGCACGACATGTATTACACCATTCAGGACTACTCTTTTTCCAACATCGATCATTTCAGCACCTCTTCCATTATCACCCGGGTCACCACCGACGTTACTAACGTACAGAACGCCTTTCAGATGATCCTTCGGATGGCGGTCCGGGCGCCCATGACCCTGATTTTTTCCATGATCATGGCCATGTCCATCAACGCCCGGATCAGCCTGGTCTTTGTGTTCATGCTGCCGGTGCTGGCGCTCGGCATCTACCTGATCATGACCCGCACCCATCCCATCTTCGCCCGGGTCTTCAAGACCTACGATAAGCTGAACAACGTGGTCCAGGAAAACCTCCGGGGCATCCGGGTGGTGAAGAACTTTGTCCGGGAGGATTACGAGACGAAAAAGTTCACCGGCATCTCCGGCTCCATCTATTCGGATTTTGTGAAGGCGGAAAAGCAGATTGCCTTCATGAGCCCCCTGATGATGGTGTGCATCTATTCCTGCACGCTGATCATCTCCTGGCTGGGGGCCAGAGCCATCATCGCCTCCGGCAATGATCCGGCCGTGGGCATGACCACCGGTCAGCTCATGAGCCTGATCACCTACGTGATTCAGATCCTGTCCAGCCTGATGATGGTTTCCTTTGTCTTCATGATGATTACCATGAGCCGGGCCTCCGCCCAGCGGATTGTGGAAGTGCTGGACGAGAAGAGCGATATCGTCAGCCCGGAGAACGCCGTCACGGAGATCCGGGACGGATCCGTCGATTTTGATCACGTGCATTTTTCCTATGCCTCCCGCAGCGAGCGGGATACCCTGAGCGATATCGACCTGCACATCCCCTCCGGGGCGGTGGTGGGCATCCTCGGCGGGACCGGATCCGGAAAATCCACCCTGGTCCAGCTGATTCCCCGGCTCTATGATCCCTCCTCAGGAACCGTCAGAGTCGGCGGCGTGGATACCCGGGCCTATGATCTGACGGCCCTGCGGGATTCCGTAGCCATGGTGCTGCAGAAGAACGAGCTCTTCTCGGGGACCATTAAGGACAACCTCCGCTGGGGAAATGAGCAGGCCACCGACGAGGAGATGGAGGAGGCCTGCCGTCTGGCGCAGGCGGATTCCTTTATCCGGGAATTCCCGGACCGGTATGATACCTGGATTGAACAGGGCGGCACCAACGTATCCGGCGGTCAGAAGCAGCGCCTGTGTATCGCCCGGGCCCTGCTGAAAAAGCCGAAGATCCTGATCCTCGATGACAGCACCAGCGCCGTGGACACGAAAACCGACGCCCTGATCCGGGCAGGCTTCCGCTCCTTTATCCCGGACACCACCAAGATCATCATCGCCCAGCGGGTTTCCTCCGTCATGGATGCGGATCTGATCGTGGTGCTGGATAACGGGGCCATAGCGGACGCGGGGACCCATGAGGAGTTGCTTTCCCGCTGCGCCATCTATAAGGAAGTTTACGATTCCCAGACGAAAGGGGGTGCGGAAGAATGAGTCAGCAGAAACGAAACGCGCCTCCCGCCGCCGGTGTCCGCCGGGGTCCCGGCGGTCCCCGGGCCATGGGCCCCATGCAGCCCATCAAGAAGGAAACCGCCCTCCGGCTGCTGAAGTACGTAGCGCCCTTCTGGTCCCGGCTGCTGCTGGTGCTGGTCTGCATCATCCTCAACGCAGTCGCCACCGCCGCCGCCGCCACCTTCCTGGGCCGCATCATTGACGGATATATTACGCCGCTCCTGCAGCAGACACTCTCCGGCGCAGATCCCGACTTCAGCGGCCTGCTGGGCGCGATCCTGCAGATGGCCGGGCTGTACATTCTGGCCATCGCCGCCGTTTTCACCCAGGGCAGAGTCATGGCCGTGGTCTCCCAAAGCGTGCTCCGGACCATCCGGGACCAGATGTTCACCCATATGCAGACCCTGCCCATCCGATATTTTGACACCCATACCCACGGCGAGGTCATGAGCTTTTACACCAACGATACGGACACGCTGCGCCAGATGGTTTCCCAGACCCTGCCGCAGACCGTTTCCTCCGCCATCACGCTGATCGTCGTCTTCATCTCCATGCTGCAGTGCAGCGTCTGGCTCACCCTGGTGATGCTGGCGGGAACCGCCGCCATGATGTCGGTCACCATGAAAATGGGCACCAGCAGCGCCCGGTATTTTATGCAGCAGCAGACCTCTCTGGCCAGCCTCAACGGGTATGTGGAGGAAATGATCAACGGCCAGAAGGTGGTCAAGGTCTTTAACCACGAATCCCTGGCCAAGGAAGAGTTTGACCGCCGGAATGACGAGCTGTGCGAAAACATGACCGAGGGCAACAAGGTGGCCAACATGCTGGGCCCGGTGAATAATAACCTGGGGCATCTGCTCTATGTCATTCTGGCGATCGTCGGCGGCGCCATGGCCATCGGCGGCGTCATGAATCTCTCCCTCGGCGGAACCGGGGTCCTGACCCTGGGGACCATCACCTCCTTCCTGACTCTGAGCCGCAACTTCATGCAGCCCGTCAGCCAGGTATCCCAGCAGATCACCTTTATCGCCATGGCCATGGCCGGTGCGGAGCGGATCTTCTCCCTCATGGATGAAAAGCCGGAGGAGGATCACGGATATGTGCATCTGGTCCGCTGCCGGGAGGAAAACGGCCAGCTGGTGGAATCCGAAAAGCGCACGGGCATGTGGGCCTGGAAGCATCCCCACAGCGCGGACGGCTCCATCACCTACACCCGCATGCAGGGGGATATCGTCATGGAGCACGTGGATTTCGCCTACGTGCCGGAAAAAACCGTCCTGCATGACATCTCCCTCTACGCCAGGCCCGGCCAGAAGGTCGCCTTCGTGGGCGCCACCGGCGCCGGCAAGACCACCATTACCAACCTGATCAACCGCTTCTATGATATCGCCGACGGAAAGATCCGCTACGACGGCATCAATGTTAATAAGATCCGAAAGAAGGATCTCCGCCGGTCCCTCGGCCTGGTGCTGCAGGATACCAACCTCTTCACCGGGACCGTGCTGGAGAACATCCGCTATGGCCGCCTGGACGCCACGGAAGAGGAATGCCGCGCGGCGGCTCAGCTCGCCGGAGCGGACGACTTCATCACGCGCCTGCCGCAGGGCTATGACACGGTGCTGAACAACAACGGGGCGAACCTCTCCCAGGGCCAGAGACAGCTCATTGCCATCGCCCGCGCCGCGGTTGCG
>CAZMFY010000252.1:0-3741 GCA_964565635.1 uncultured Oscillospiraceae bacterium | reverse complement strand
CGCTGACTCCGGCGCCTCGTTTCCGCAGCTGGGAAACAATCTCCGCGCATTTATAGGCGGCGATTCCGCCGGTCACCCCCAGCACAACTTCTCTGCCGGTCAGATCCATGCCTTACTCCTCATCCTCCGGCTCTTCATAGGACAGCAGTCCCCGATTGATCTCCTCCACGGCTGCCTTCAGGGGCTTCATCCCCTCCGCGTTGATCACAGGCGCGCTGCCGCCCACAATTTCCCGGGCCCTTTTACTGGCCACCACCACCAGCGCATACCGGCTGTCGGCATGGTTCAGCAGTTCAAGCACGTTCGGATCTACAATAGACATTTGGGTTTTCCTCCTTATTCTTCCTCAATCTCCGGAAAATAGCGGACAGAATTCTGCTTCTCTGCCCTGACCACAGCCCGCAGCTGCTCAAAGGCCAGATCCAGATCGTCGTTCACGATCAGGTATCTGTAGCGGTTCATCTGGGCGATTTCACCCCGGGCGTTGCTCAGCCTGCGCTGAATTTCCTCCGGCTTCTCCGTGTTCCGTGTATGCAGCCGGACCTTCAGCTCCGCGTAGCTCGGTGGCAGGATAAACACGCTGACGCAGCCGGGCTCTTTCTCCATCACGGACCGGGCCCCCTGGGGATCAATATCCAGCAGCACGTTCTGCCCCCGTTCCATCCGGCCGTATACCTCCTCCTTCAGGGTTCCGTACCGGTGGCCGTGCACGCTGGCGTGCTCCAGGAAAGCGTCCTGCCGCAGCAGTTTATCATATTCTTCCTCGGAAATAAAGTGATAATGCACCCCGTCGATCTCATTTTTTCTTCTTTCCCGGGTCGTTACGCTGACCGAAAAACCGAAGGTGGGGTCTCTGTTCAGCAGTCGCTCCACCAGCGTGCCCTTTCCCGCTCCGCTGGGTCCGGAAATCACCAGCAGCATGCCTTTTCGCGTTTCCTTCATTCCGCTTCAGGATCCTTTCTCTGCTTCATCCTTCCGGCAATGGTTTCCGGCATCAGAGGAGACAGCATCAGATAGCCGGAGTCCATCACCAATACCGCCTTGGTCTTATGTCCGCAGGTTCCGTCAATGACCTGGCCACGGTCCCGGGCGTCCTGAACCATTCGGCGCACCGGCGCCGCTTCTGGCGCGACCACGGCGATAATCCGTTCCGCCGCAGCCAGGTTTCCATATCCAACATTCACCAGCTGCATGATTTTCCTCTATTCCACATTCTGAATCTGCTCCCGCATCTTTTCGATCTCGCTCTTCAGATCCACAACCAGCTGCGCGATCGCCGCATCGGAAGCCTTGGAACCGATGGTGTTGGCCTCCCGATTCATCTCCTGAATCAGGAAATCCATTTTTTTGCCGATTTCTCCCTTCGCCTCCAGGTATCCTCCCATCTGGCGGATATGGCTCTCCAGCCGGGCCAGTTCCTCATCCACGGCGCACCGGTCCGCCATCAGCGCTACCTCCTGGGCCAGCCGCTGCGGATCGATGCCCTCCGCGCCCATCTGGGCCAGCCTGGCTTCCATCCGGCTCCTGTATTCCGTGATCACCGCAGGAGCCCGTACCAGAATCTTCTCCCGCAGACCGGCCGCTTCCGAAAGATGAACGCGCAGGTCTTCCTTCAGATGCGCTCCTTCCCTGGTCCGCATCTCCCGCAGCTGTTCCAGCGCTTCCTCCAGCGCTTCTTCGCACAGCCGGGACACCGTCTCCTGATCCATTTCCTTTTCCGCCAGGGTCACAATGCCTTCCAGCGTCAGGAAATCCCGGATTTCCGGCAATTCCCCGTAGCCCAGAAGATCCCGGATCTCCTCCGCGGCCCGGGCGTATTCCCGAACCAGATGAAGATCCGTCTGTACCTCCCGGGCGCTCTCCTCCGTATTCTGTACGTTCAGGAAGATATCGACGTGGCCCCGGTGGATCCCCGCGGAGATCTTTTTCCGGACCACCGGTTCCAGAAACATCAGATTTCTCGGAAGCCGCAGTCCCAGGTCCAGGAACCGGTGATTGACCGTCTTCAGCTCCGCCGTAACTTCCCATCCTCCGGCCGCAGCCCGTCCCGTGCCGCAGCCCGTCATGCTCTGCAAAACTTCATTCCTCCTCTGCCGGTTTCAATCCGGCATCATATCACTTTCCGCAGACCGCGTCAAACAGTCCGCCCAGAGAAAACCGCTCCACCGGCAGATCGTTCACGGCCTCCAGAATATCCCCCAGATGGTGCGCATCCGAGGACCAGAGCCGGCGTTTTCCGGCCACCAGCTTCTCGTTCACCGGCTGTTCGGGCCGGATCTCCACCACGGGATAATCCACATCCTCCGGGAAAAGGCCCAGATTCACCAGCAGCCCATGGCCCCGGTTGATGTGGGCCGGTACCGCGGCGCCGCCATGATCCCGGATGATCTTTGTACATTCCTGCAGGCTCAGATCCGTGGCGCCGATCAGCAGCCGGTCCTCGACCGCCTGAATCTCGTCGTCCGTGTTCATCACAAACTGGTTTCCGAAATAATCCGGTTTATTCTTCATCGGAGGCAGATGACCGGAAAAGATTTCCCCCACGGCCATCGCCGTGTCCACATCCCGGAAGTATCCCAGCAGGTGGACTTCTTCCTTTGTGGTGATTTCCATACCCGGCAGGAATATCAGCCCGTAATAGTCCGCCGCTTCCTTCACATAAGGCAGGTTCCGTCCCGTATTATGATCTGTAACGGCAATCGCCTCCAGCCCCTTGATATGCGCCATGCCGCAGATGTTCGCCGGTGTCATGTCATCATCCGCGCAGGGGCTCAGGCAGGAATGAATATGCAGATCCACCAGCATGCCTTTTTACTCCTCCCGGGGCGTTCCCGGGAGTCCGGCCTCAGCCATCATGGCGCACAGCTCATAGGCCGTCCTGTCGCTCTGCAGCACGCAGATTTCTTCCTCCCGGGCCTTGTGGAGGGTTGCCTCCTCCATTTCCTTCCGGAATAATGACCGCCGCCATCTCCATCAGGCTGGCCACCGCGATCACGTTCATATGGGTCTGCACCGTAATCCAGGCCATGCCCGCCTTTCCGTGGGCCATCACCCAGCTCAGCAGATCGCAGGTATAGCCGCAGGTAACCTCCCGGTCCTTCGGCGCGTCCGGTGTCATATCCTTCGCCCCGGTCAGGGCAATCAGTTCCTGTACCGTCATGATTCTGTCCCTCCTGTTTCCATTTGGCGCCGCCGGGCTTTCCCTTCCGCGGGCGGCCCGCGGTTTTATTTCCGGGTCGTCTCCGCCAGATCCACCATCTGCTGGGCCATAACCTTCAGATGGTCCTTCATTTTATGGATGCATTCCATCTCCCTGGCTTTTCCCTGCACGATATCCTCCGCGAAGGTCCTGCAGGTGGGACTGCCGCAGCTGCCGCAGTCGTATCCCGGCAGCGTTTCATAGATGGCCTCGATCCTGTCCATCTTCCGCAGCGCTTCCACCAGGTCGTCATCCAGCTTCATGGCGGAATTCGGTCGGATCCGGTTGCTGAAATAAAGATCGTATTTGGTCATCATCCCGCCGTCCACATGCAGATCCGCGTCCCTGATGTCCACCAGCCGGCGGATCCAGTTCCGGGCCACATAGGTGTTCTCAAAATTCAGCGGTCCCCCTACGCATCCGCCGTTGCAGGCCGCGCCTTCGAAGAATTCCAGCCCGTTGAGCCGGTTGTCCTCAATCTCCTCCAGCACCTTGATGCAGTTGGCAATTCCGTCCACTGCCATGCTGTCGGTGGGGCTCAC
>CAZMFY010000251.1:0-3757 GCA_964565635.1 uncultured Oscillospiraceae bacterium | reverse complement strand
TAACCTCATCAACTATACTTTTATTTAATATACCCTCTGCGATAGCCTTAGCGACTGATTTAGGGCTTTTTTTGTATATATCCATGTCATCTTTATCGTCTATAAAACAAGTTTCAATTAATAATGCAGGATAATTTGTATATTTAAGTACATAAGCATTACTTGTCTTAACACCCCTGTTTTTAAGACCTAGCTTACTTATATTATTAACTATCCTTTGTGCATAAGGTTTAGCTTTGCTTTGATTTGAATATATAAGAACTTCTGTACCAGTAGTTTTACCATTGCCTTTTTCATCCTTTACACAAGCATTAAAATGTATAGATACAAATAAATCTAACTTTTGTTTATTAGCCTTATCCACCCTACCTTTAAGTTGTAAACTATTTGTAGAAGCTCTATCAATAGTACAATTTATAACTGTATGACCTTCTTTTAGTAAATAATCTATTACTTGTTTTCCAAGCTCTCTTGTTAAATCTTGTTCTTTATAACCACAACCGACTGCCCCTGTACCTTCACCACTTAAAGTGTGTCCAAAATCTATTCCTATTATCATAATTATTTATCCCCTTTTATAAGTTTTTTAAGTTCTTCATTCTCTTCTTTTAACTCTTGTACTGCTTTCCATAATGTTGCAATAGCAGAGTTATGGTCTATATTTATTTCTTCTTGATTTGTTTTTTCATTGTAAGAAGTTGTTACAACAGAACCTTCATCAAGACTCGCTCTATTTGTTGGTGCAGAAAGCCTTAAACCTTCTGATGTATTTACAACATTTGCCTCTGATATTTTATCAAGTGCAGATACCTCTGATATTACTTCAACAGCATCTAAAGAATATGAAGATGAAACGTTTTTTGCATAAAGCATACCGTAAGAACTTACACCACTACACACATGAAAACCTGTACCAGTACCAACAAGATATGAATTACTAACCTTAACTGCATAACAGTTGCTACTTGCAGTAGAAAACCAACCATAATAACCAAGCATAGCAATATCATTATATGCAGATACAGAGCCACTACTTGCCATTATTTTACCACTTGTTGTGAGTGTACTACTAAGAGTAGTTGCACCAGTAGCATATAATGAACCACTTAAAGAAGTAGAGCCATATACATTTAAACCATTTGTAATAACACTTCCAACATTGGCTTGACCAGACACACTTAAAGAAGAGCCATTAAGTGTTGAGCCTTTTACAGTACCACTTGATGTGATATTACTATTACAAGTTACAGCTCCTTTTAATGTAGTTGTACCATTAACACTAAATCCTTTTTGAGCATATAAATCCATTTCAAAGTAAGCATCACCACTATTAAAGTTATATTGTTGAGCAGATGCCATAAGTCCTGCATCATATGCACCTTCATTACCAAATATTCTTGCACCACCAATAAAGTTAATCTCATTAGCAGCACTTATAACTCCACCTTTGATACGATCTCCATTTATATAGCCAGATGTTATATTTGCACCGTTTATAGTTGTTTTACCACTTGTAGACAAATCAGAAAAACTTACTTTACCAGTTATATCTATACTATCTACTGTTTGTTTTATTTCTGTATATTTTTGATTTACACTATCTACGCCTTTTTCAGTAACTTCTACTCTACTTGTTATGCTATCAAGCTCTATGTCTATTGACGAACTATAATCTCTTATAGTTGAATTTGTATAATCCTTCATACTTTCAACAACGTCATCTAAACTATCATCAACATCAAATTGGGAAGGTGTCCATTGCGTAGGTATGTTTCCTTTTTCAAACTTTATGTTTTTGATATAACCACTACCCTCTGGGTTATTATGACCATTTATAACAAGTGTCAACTCTCCATTTAAATCCAAACCTTTATGAGTTGTAAAAGTGTAACTATATCTTTTCCACGTATTTATATCGTCTTTACTGATTTGTATATCCATTCTACCAGAGTGATAATTATAAGAATTAGACTCTACATTTTTATGATATAAACCACCATGAAAACTAAATAAACTTGTATCAGAATAAGCATCAAAGGAAATTGTATAGGTTTCATTAGGAGTTATAAACCCTTCCTCGTTTGATATGACTTGTTTTAAAGAAAGCTCTCTATTTGCTAAACCAAAAGTTCCATTTTTATTTATAAGAGCTATACAAGGAAAATGAAATGTTTTTAAATCTATATGTGGGTGATAACCTATTGTTGGACTTGATACAAGGTCATTATAATCTTGCCAATAAGCTAATCTATGATTACCATTTAATGTTTTATCCCAAATCAATATATCAACAAGATTGGCTTTACGAGGTGCAGAGTTGTTTATATAGTTAGCACCACCAACACTTATATCACCTATCTCATTAGATACAAAATCTTTAACCTCGTTGATTTGGTTTTCTAACTCTGATTTTTTTACAGTAAGAGATATACTATCATTTAAAACGTTTATATCAGACTCAGTTTTATCTAACCTACTTGTCATAGAACTCATATCTTCTGTATATTTTTGATTACTAACTTTTAAATTTATATTTTCTTTATTTTGATTTATTTCAGATTGTTGCCTTTTCATTGTTTCAGAGTGTTCATTTTGACTTAACTCTATTTGAAACACTTTAGATGATACACTTTCTCCATCTATATCTATTTTTGTACCATGTATTGTACCTGTGCCATCTTCATTAATACGGTCTATAACAGAGTTTATATTAAGTTTACCACCGTTTATATTTGCATCATCACCTATTTTATCGTTGTTTATAGAGCCATCAGTTATACCCTCTCTATAAACTCCATTCTCATCATATAAAACAGTTTCTCCGTCCTTACCACGAACTCTAAGACCATATATACTTCCATCATTATCAACATCACCTAAAGATACTCTTTCAAACTGTGAACTACCTATACCTTCAAAAACTTGTAATCTATTACCTTTAAGTTTTAAATTACCATTAGCACCAGATATAGTTATATTTGATGTGTCAATAACACCTGCATCAAGTTTATCTGCACTTACTTTGTTTATTTGAGCGTTACCTATTGCTCCATTTGCTATTATAGAGCTTCCAGAAACGATTGTACCTGCTTGTATATGATTTGCATTTATTTTATTAAATAACAAATTACCATTAATTAAGTTGTTTCTCCATTCATCTGTTTGTGTTTTTGTATAATACCTATCATCATGATTGTGAACTATTTTTGCATATATACTATCGTGGTTATGGTCTATTTTTGCGTATCTATTATCATGGTTATGAGAACTATCAATACCACCACCACCACTAACACTTAAGTTATCAACAATAACTTTACCAACATTATAGGCAAAAGAACCTACTTCGTTTTCCTCTGCAATTTCAAGATAATAAGGAGAAGAAGAGTCAACTGTTATAGCAGACTCTTTATAACCATTACCCACTATTGCATCTTTAAAGGAATTTATATATGTGTTTTTATGTTTTATAATTTTACTCATATATACCACTACCTTTCTAACTTATCTTCTATCACATCAAGACGCATTAATATTTTTTCTAATACTGGAACGGTTTTATCTAACTGTTCCCTCATTTCGTGTTCTCTCTTGTGAGAAGAGTTTAGTACATACCAAAGAAGTAATATAAATAAAATAAGGTATGCACTAGGACTGTTTACTATGTTATTTATAACATCAACAGACATTCCTTCCACTTTTTCACCTTCTTTACATATCTAAGTTTCTATACCAATTCCCCTTATTACCAGTTATG
>CAZMFY010000250.1:0-3772 GCA_964565635.1 uncultured Oscillospiraceae bacterium | reverse complement strand
TCCGCCGCCTCCATCTGCATGATGCACCTGAGCCGCTTCTGCGAGGAGCTGATTCTCTGGAATACCAACGAATTCCGTTTTGTGGAAATGGATGACGGCTTCGCCACCGGTTCCAGCATCATGCCCCAGAAGAAAAATCCGGATGTGGCGGAGCTGATCCGGGGAAAGACCGGCCGGGTCTATGGGGATCTGATGGGGCTGCTGACAGTCATGAAGGGAATTCCCCTGGCCTATAACAAGGATATGCAGGAGGACAAGGAAGCCTTCTTCGATGCCCGGGATACGCTGGTCAAGGCCCTTACCGTTTTTACCGCCATGCTGAAGACCGTCACCTTCCGCAAGGACGTCATGGAGAAGGGCGCCGCCGGCGGCTTTACCAACGCCACGGACTGCGCGGATTATCTGGTCAAAAAAGGTCTTCCCTTCCGGGACGCCCACAAGGTGGTCGGCGAGCTGGTCGCTCACTGCCTGAATGAAAACAAGGCCCTGCTGGATCTTTCCCTGGAGGAGCTGCGGGCCTTCCATCCCGCCTTCGAGGCAGACGTCTTTGACGATCTTTCCATGATCGCCTGCGTGGAGAAGCGCCGCATTCCCGGCGCCCCCGCCCCGGAGATGGTGCTGGCCGCCATCGAGAGCGCCGAAAGGCAGCTGGAATCGTAAGGCGCATAGAAACAGCTTCAGTCAATTCGAACAGTTTCCAATTTCAAAAGATCAAACCGTCAATGAATCCGATTTGCCGGGAAATGGGAGGACGCTATGGGAAAGCTGTATCTTGGCATTGAGATTGGATGCACCAAGCAGCAGATGGCCGTGTGTGACGCCGAGGGCCGGATCCTGGAGATCCTGGGTGAAAAAGTGCCCCATCCGAATGGCGCGCAGGATATCCTGGACTGGCTTGAAGTCCATGTGCGCGACATGCTGAAGCGGTACCCGGAGACGGACCGGATCGGCGTAGGCTTTGGCGGTCCGCTGGAAACGGCCACCGGCCGGGTTCTGATCTCCGTACAGGTTCCCGGATGGAAGGATTTCTGCCTGAAGCGGTGGTTTGAGGAGCGTTTCGGGAAGGAAACGGTCGTCGTGAACGATACGGTGGCCGGAGGCTATGCGGAGCTGAAAAAGGGCAGCGGCGTCCATTCCCGGGTTTTCTTTTACACCAACATCGGCTCCGGAATCGGCGGCGCGCTGTTTGTCGGGGACCGCAACTGGGACGGCACGGGGTTCGGCGCGGCATACCTGGGCAATACCTATACCGCCGACTGGACGGCTGACAGCGCCGGAGCGGTCAAACGGATCGAGGCGCTGTGCTGCGGCCCGGCCATTGAGGAAAGGCTGCGCACCCCCGGATATATTCCTCAAAGCAGCCTGCTGATGGATCTGTGCGGCGGAGTGCCGGCCAGGGCGGACTGCAGGCTGCTGTACCGGGCCTGTGAGGAGAAGGATTCCTTCGCCCTGGCGGAGATAGGCCGCGTGGCCCGGACCTTTGGCATCGGTGTTGCCACGGTGGTTTCGCTGCTCGGTGCGGATACCGTCGCCATCGGAGGAGGCGTCGCCCATTTTGGGGAGTGGCTGCTTGCGCCCATGAGAGCCTCCGCGGAGGAGCACGCCTTCATATCAGCCAGAGGAAAATTCAGGATCGTGGAATGCGCCATGGTAGAGGACAATGTACCCGTTGGCGCGGCGCTGTACGCCAGGGACGGCTTCAAAACGATCGGCGTCTGAGGGCCGGTGACCGGAGCCAAAAAAAGAATGGGACCAAGGCCCCGGAAGAAGAGAGATTGGCCTGACTTCCGGTACCCCGGTCCGAAAAAAGGGGATAAGGTTTGTGGATAAGCGAACAACGATTTATGATATCGCCGCCAGGCTCGGCATTTCCACCGCGACGGTGAACCGTGCGCTCACAGGAAAGCCCCGGGTGAAGGAGGAGACCCGGAAGCTGGTGCTGCAGACGGCGGAGGAAATGGGCTTCAGGCCCAATACGCTGGCCCGTTCCCTGGGGCGGCGCAGATTGCGGTTTGCGGCGGTGGGCTTCACAAGCTTTCCCGAATTCCATACGGCTTTTCTCAATGGCGTCAGAGATGAAGGAAATGTCCTGGCCGATTATCATGTATCCGTCGATTGCTTCGGCTTTGATCAGGGCGCCAGCGATTCGGAGGAAGCGCTGGCCTATCTGAACAATACCCTGATCCAGGTAGCCGATGAGGGCTATGACGGGGTGCTGGTCCTCGGCCGGATGGTCAGCGCCTTCGAATACCTGCGGGAGCGGAATGTCTGCGTGGCCACGGTTGTCAACGACATCGAAGACCGGAATCTGCGCCTGTTTACCGTTTGCTCCAGGCACAGGACCGCGGGCCGGATGGCGGCCGAACTGCTCTACCGTATGATGGCGGATAAACAGCGGCCGGTGGCGATTGCCTCCGGCTTCCCGACGGTGATTGCCCACAGCGAGACGGAAAAGGGGTTCCGGGAGCAGCTGCTGCATACGCCGCTGAATCTGAAAGCAGTGATCTACAATCATGATAATACCAAAATGGCTTACGATCACACAAAGCAATTGCTGCATTCCGTTCCTGATCTGGGAGCGATCTATATCAATTCTTTCAACTGTACCGGGGTCGTCCGGGCCGCAGCCGACTGCGGCCGGGCAGAGGATCTGCTGATCATTGCTTCGGATATCTCCAGCGATCTGAAAGCGCTGATCGGGGAAGGCCGGGTGGCGGCTTCGATCTTCCAGGATCAGTACGCCCAGGGGCGGCTGGGCCTTCGCCGAATGTATGATTATCTGGCCTATAGCAACCCCGTGGCAGACATCAACGAAATAAGCCCTCAGATTATCATTCAAAGCAACCTTTCCCTGTTCTGACCCACCCCCGGCGTTTCTGCTGTTCCTGCTCAGTCATGTGCCCCGCCTGGGGTGCCGGCTGCGCAGGAACATTTTTTTCGGTTCCGGCCGGCGCGTTCCTCACAGCTTCAGCGTCAGCAGGTAATCCGCCAGGTCATCCAGCCGTGGATCCTTCGCTTCCCGCAGCGCGGAAGCCATCGTCCCGGAGCGGAAGGCGACGCCCTGAAGCAGGCTGTCAATCCTTTCCGCCAGCAGCACGTCATTTGCGTCCGAATAAACCTGCAGGCTTTGAATCACGCCCCCGCGCATGCAAAGCAGCAGCTGAACGCCGCCCCAGGGGAACCGGTACGAAACTTCATAATCAAACCGCGGCGTTTTTCCCAGTCTCCATTCCGCCGAAGCATGTTTGGCGATATAGGGGGCCAGCGCTTCCGCGCTGAGATCCTCCCTCCGGACCACTGCGCAGCTGCCGTATTCCCTTCGACACGCGTCCTTCAGGCTCTGCAGCAGGGCTTCCGTACGGATCCCGGGGATGAACTGGTTCAGGTTGCAGACCCGGGATCGGACCGATTTGATTCCCTTGGATGCAAGCTTCCGGATATCGGGATTCAAATAGCGCTCCAGCTTCTCCAGATCCGAATGGATCAGCAGCGTGCCGTGATGCAGTTTTGCCTCGCCGCGCTCACAGAAGGCATTCCCCGAAAACTTTTTTCCGCCGGCCAGGATATCGTTCCGTCCGCTGCATTCGCAGGGAATTCCCAGGGCCCGCACGCTTTCCAGAATCAGATTCATCTGCCTGGCCAGATCATAGCGGCGGCAGCCCATAATGAAGGAGAAATTCAGATTGCCGCCGTCATGATAAACCGCCCCGCCGCCGGAAATCCGCCGCACCAGCTGTACCCCATCCGCTTCCATCCGGCTGAGGCAGCATTC
>CAZMFY010000249.1:0-3787 GCA_964565635.1 uncultured Oscillospiraceae bacterium | reverse complement strand
TTCATTTCATATAGTATAAATCCAAAAGAGTATATTCCTTTCTCTGGTGGATTTGCTACACAGTATTCTATTACTGATTTTATTTCTTCATGTGTATAACCTACCTTTAATAAGTTTTTTGCATTTTTAACTGCAATCATTATGTCCTTATTGGTATATCTAAGCCCTGTTTTTTCATAAAATAAAAGGACAAGCTCCTTAGCACTTGTCCCTATTTTCTTGTTTTGAGTCATTTACTATAAACCTATTTCCTCATCATCTTCTGATGTTTTCTTAAATACTTCTTCTGGGCTTTTTCCACTCATTAGTTGTATAATTTGGTCTTTAGTAGGTTTTTTGAATATTTCTTCAAAAGGTTTTAACTCTTTACATAATTCTTTTTGTCTATCGTCTAATTCAGTAGGTGCACAAGGTAATAATGTGTAAGTAACATCTGTTGAACCTGCATTTTGAGTTTTAACTTTTATGTTGTAGTTTCTTATATCCCCTATTTCTTCATGTAGAGCGTGTAATTGTGTAAAGAATACCTTACCTTGCTCTAACACTTCAACATTACCTGTTGTTAAATTCAATACGTGCATAGCAAACTTTCTATTACTTGTGTATTGAGGTTTCATACCTGCTTGTCTTGAAGCCTTTACTGCCTCACACACAGGACACTCTGCACCTATACAAGATATATTTCTCTTAGCTTGTGCTATCCAATGTGCCCATCTTACAAATGGCTCTGCATCTAAAAATCTTAGTTCAGTAACTCCATTTTGTAATTTAGTAAATTCAGTTTTACCACTATTGTTTTGAGAAGGGTCTCTTAATACTTCTTCCCATCCTCCAAACATTTGTAAGTTCATTGAGTTGTTATCATTTTTCATCATCACGTGTTCTCCTTTGTTTTTTCAATTAATAAATTTATGAAATTATTTATATCAAGCCCAGACACTTCTCTGTTTCTAACAGTATTATTCACGTTGGACTTTACTAGCTCGTTTTCTGGGTTTGCAATATAGGTAATTATACCCAACCCCTCTCCTTCATTATACTTCATTTTTAGGAACTCTTCAACAGTTTTGAAGTGTATAGGGATAGCTTTTTCCCTTACTCTATGAAACATATCTAGTTTGTGATTTGACCCAATAATTCCTTTAGAACAAACAAGAGCAGCGTCTAGGACTCGTAGAAAATGTTCGGAGTTATGGAGTATATATAAAGCTCCATAAATTTTGTTGTATTTTTTAGTATTTTTAATACTATTTTCTTTTACTGCATAATATTTTCCTTTAATATCATACATTACTGCACCTTCCATATATGCAAAGCATATAAATTCAAGAGGTAGTTTGAGTTGCTTTTGGTAATCTTCATTAAGCAACTCGTTATATAAAAATACTACGCTTCGCAAGTTATAGTTAATTCCTCTTCTATCTCATCTTCATCTTCAAGCGTATCATATTTTGATTGAATACGCTCTAAACTAGAGTATGCTTGTTTTATATCACGTAGCTCTTCTTTTTTAGATTTTAAAACTTCCTCTAAACTAGCTATTTCTGTATTTAAGTTATTAACCATATTTCCTAATTCTAATAATTGACTTTTTAACATATATTTTACCTTCCTTTTTATACTTTATTTTGAATGTTCATCTATTAATTTTTCTATACCAGACATAACCTCATCACTTAAATTGTCTACTTTGTCGTCAATCTCTTCCATAAATTCTTTTAATGCTATGTCTATTTTATTAATTGTTTCTACTAATTTTTCTTCTGTTTGAGTTACTTCTAATAAATTTTTGAATATCCCTGTGCATAATACTTCTAATCCAAAACCTTCATTTAAAGTCATTGATAACTCCATGTTTAATAATCCTATTTTGTCTTTATTCATTTTCTGTCTCCTTTAATCTTGTCTTAATATCTACCAATTCAAGTAGTTTTTCATGTGGTAACCTCATATCTATCTTTGCTAGTTTTAACCATTTATTAACTGTATGATAGTGTATTCCTAGCTTTTGAGATATATCACGTATAGATAAACTATCCTCTATATAAAGTTTATGAAGGAGTTCCTCTATTGAAACCCCATTCATAGCTTCTATATATTTCATGTTTATCGTCTTATTTTCAATTTCTTTCAATTACTCACCCCATTTTTGTGTCATAACTATCTCATTACTGAAATCTAGTACAGTTTCATTATATACTATTTCACCATTTATGTAATCTAACAACTTCCATATAGCATGAGATGTAATTCCTAGAGCAGTTGGTAATACTGTTTGTGATACTCCACAAGCTGATACTTCTGCCTCATCATCACCATATAAGGTTTCTTCATACCTTTTGATTTGCTCTCTATTTGTTGGGTCTATTACATATATTCTACCACCACGTAGGTCCATACGTGTTTCTATAAGTAATTCAATGTTTGGATTATTTTTTATAGCTTTATAATATATATCTTTTCTTGATTTCATAGTATCTGTAAGCATAAATACTATTCCTTGAAGTGGTGTATCACCTTCTAGTTTTTCATCTTTAGATTTAACTACAAATCCAGTAAGCATTTTTATTATATTACGCATAGAATGTGCTTTATTATGTTCAACATCTCTAAGTCCAAACATTTGATTTGGTAAGTTATGTACTCCAACTGTATCAAAATCATATAAATGTAATTTATTTAACCCCATTTTAGCAAGTGCTAGACTCATCCAAGAGCCAGTTGCACCTACACCAACTATATTTATCCTTGTTTTAAATTCCTCTGGATTTAATATATTTATTTGTCTACTATAATCGTTTTGTACTGCTATCATTTTACACCCTCCTTATATTTTAAAAAGTATAACCTATATATTTGTTGTATTCATCCTGGAATGAATATACATAATTTTCTACTAACATTTGTAATTCTAACGTATCATTGTAAGTTAAATTGTTACAACCTAGATACTCTTCAACACCTAATCCATATTCAATGTAATACATAAGCTCAAATACTTCTGCTTGTGATAATTCATCAAATATTTTTATTGCCAGACTTTCCTCTTTTTTTTCTTTTTCTTCTTTTTTTTTAGATGTATTTGTGTTATAAAACCCATAATCACCATAGTAATAATTGTTATTGTTTTTATAACTTTTAGAGTTGTATGTTGTTTTCTTTTCAGTTACTTTATCACTTATTTCTGATTTTATTGAATTAATCATATCTGTATTTGGGTTTGTTTTTAATTTTATTAACCCCTCTATTTCTTCTATCTTGCTGTAAAGAGCATTTATATAATCTGTATCTTCTCCAAAATCTACTTCATAAGGTAGTTTTTCATATATAACCCCAGATACAAAGTCATATAAATCTATTCTAAAATCATTTTGTTTATTAGCTATGATACGTATA
Source organism: uncultured Oscillospiraceae bacterium (assembly GCA_964565635.1). Classification (GTDB taxonomy): domain Bacteria; phylum Bacillota; class Clostridia; order Christensenellales; family Aristaeellaceae; genus Aristaeella. The sequence goes on along the minus strand of CAZMFY010000249.1, from coordinate 391 downwards.
AAGAAATCTTCTGCATTTTCTGCAAATACATCAACTTGTTTATCGTCTTGTGTTGAAGGTGATGTAGACATATTTACGTGTGAATGACCCCAAACCTTCATATTATTCCATATATCTAAACCACCTTCTTTGCTTATAAGGTCCATAGCAAATTCACTTAAACCTTCTGTTGTTATTTCTGTTGTAGTTGAATGTACTTCTTGTTTAAATAAAAATACATCAGTTATGAAATAGTTGTTATCTATTTTCTCACAAGTACCAAGCCAACCTATTTCTAAGCTAGATTGGCGTATATATTCTTTCATTTTATTTAGTGCATCTATATTTATATATATTTTTGGTGCAAAATTTTTCATTAATTTTACGTTCATTACTTTACCCTCCTTATATA
>CAZMFY010000248.1:0-3794 GCA_964565635.1 uncultured Oscillospiraceae bacterium | reverse complement strand
CCCGTCATCGGCGCCCACTGCGGGCCCGGTACCCTGGCGCTGACCTTCCTGGGAAAGGAACGGAAAATCTGAACAGGACAGAATAACGCCGGAGCGAAAAGAAACGCTCCGGCGCTTTTTTATGCCTTGAAACATATTTCCTGATTGATTTCTTCAGCCTTCAGCATTCTCCAGGGGCTCCGGTTTCCTTACTCCGGGAAATAATGCTTCCGGATGTATCCGTCCAGGTTTCCGTATTCACTGACGCGGATCTCTTCAATATTCAACTTGCCCATCACAGCCAGCAGAATGCAGATTCCGTGGACCACGATATCCGCCCGGCTGGGCTGCAGCCCTTCCAGCTTCAGCCGCTCTGCCGGTGTCATATCCGCCAGAGTCTCCCCGATTTCCCGGATCCGGTCCCGCTGCAGCACCGTTCCGTGCATAAAGGTACGGTCCGTCCAATGGATCCCCCGTGCCAGCGCGGCCAGGGCGGTAAAGGTGCCGCCGGTCCCGATCCAGCATCCCGGCAGGCGTGAATTCCATGCCTCCTGCCATTGCTCCTCCAGAATTCCCTCCGCGGCGGCCTCCACGGCGGGCATGTCCTCCCGGCGGAAAATGCTTAGCAGCCGGAACAGCCGCACAGCCCCCATCTGGCAGGACAAAGCCACGTCGATCCGGGCTCCCTGCCCGATCACAATCTCAGTGCTTCCCCCGCCGATATCGATCACCCCGCAGGGTTTTCCGGCGGGGGCGATTTCGGTGGCGCCCAGGAAGCTGAGATGGGCCTCCTCCTCCCCGGAAACAATCTCCGGCTCCGTGTCGGTCCGCTCCCGCAGCATCTTCAGAAACGTTTCCCCGTTCCGGGCGTCCCGGGTGGCGCTGGTGGCGAAGATATGCATTTCCCCGCACCCGATTCTTTCCGCAGATCGGGCCATCCGGCTCACGGCCCCGGCGGTCTTCTCCATGCTTTCCCGGTTCAGGTTCCCCCGCTCATCCAGTCCCGCAAACAGCCGCGTGCCCTCCCGGTCCCGGGTCAGCCTTCGGAAGCCCTCCGGCTCCACCTCCGCGATCAGCATGCGCACCGAATTGGATCCGATCCCGATCACCGCAACTTTCCGCATGATTTCTCCTCAATCCTCATCCGTCATCTCGTCCAGCATAATGCTGAGCTCTTCCTCCGTATAGGCGTAGAGCGCCTCCGGATTCGTGAACTGAAACCGCAGGTCGTCCTTATTCATAAAGGCGTAGTTGCTCATGGCGCTGTTTACGATATAATCCTCCGTATCCACCTGCCTCAGCTCCGCGTCCAGGGCCGTATTCTCCTCCTGCAGCCGCACCAGGGTCTGCCGCAGCGCCTCCTCCTGCCTCCGCCCTTCCCGGATCTGGCCGTTCAGGATCAGATGCGCCGCCAGAAACACCGCCAGGATGATCCCCACCGCCCAGCCGAAGCTCCGGTAATTCATGGTTTTTCGCAATCGGGTTTCCTCCTTTTCCTTCCGGATGACGCCCCGTACCGGGCAGGACTGCCCGCCTCCCGGAGCCTCCGCCCCTGCCTCAGAACATGCTCAGCTGGCTGGTTTCGCTCAGTCCCTCCAGGGCCCCGTGGGCGCGCAGCATCTCAATGGTGGCGCTTCCGGCCCGGCCCCGCTTCCGCAGATCCTCCACGGAGAGGAATTCCCCCTGCGCCCGGGCCTCTACAATGGCCTGGGCGGCGCTTTCCCCCAGTCCCGAGAGGCTGGTAAAGGGGCATCGGATGTTTCCCTCCTCCAGGGTAAAGGTGCTGACCTGGCTTTTATACAGGTCCACCGGCAGAAACCGGATGCCCCGCATGGTCATCTCCAGCACCAGCTCCAGGCATGTGGCCGTGTCCTTGTCCCGGGCGGTGGGCTTATCCAGATTCCGGATTTCCCGCAGCCGCTCCCGGCAGGTCTCCGGGCTCAGGATCATGCTTCCCGCGTCGAAGCCGTCCCCCCGCACGGTGAAATAGGCGCAGTAGTAGGCCAGGGGCTCGTGCAGCTTGAACCAGGCCACCCGCAGGCTCATGGTCACATAGGCCACCGCGTGGCCCTTCGGGAACATATATTTAATCTTCCGGCAGCTCTCCATGAACCATTCCGGCACCCCCGCCGCCGTCATGGCCTCCTCCATTTCCTTCTTCAGGCCCTTGCCCTTCCGGACGCTTTCCATGGTGGTGAAGGCCAGCTTGGGCCGCACGCCCCGGTCCATCAGGTAGTTCATAATGTCGTCCCGGCAGCATACGCATTCGCTCAGGGGGGCGATGCCCGCGTTAATAATGTCCTTGGCGTTCCCCAGCCATACGTCGGTGCCGTGGCTCAGCCCCGAAATCCGCAGCAGCTCCTCCATGGTCCGGGGCTGGGTATCCTGCAGCATGCCCCGCACGAATTCCGTGCCGAACTCCGGCACCCCGTATGTCCCCGTATTGCAGAGGATCTCCTCCCGGGTCACCCCCAGGGCCGCCGGGGAGGTAAACAGGCTCCGAACCCCCGGATCATCCAGGGGCACGTCCGTGAAATGGATGCCGGTCAGCTTCTCCAGCTCATGCATCATGGTGGGATCGTCATGCCCCAGGCAGTCCAGCTTCACCAGGATATCATGCATGGAGTTGAAGTCGAAATGGGTGGTGGTAAAGTCGCTCTCCAGATCGTCCGCGGGATGCTGCACGGCGGTAAACTCATTAATGTCATATTCCTGGGGCACAACCACCATGCCCCCGGGATGCTGCCCCGTGGTGCGCTTCACGCCGGTGCAGGCCGCCGCCAGCCGGGTCTTTTCGGCGTTCCCCGCCTGGATGCCCCGGTCCTCCAGATAATGCAGCGCGTAGCCGTAGGCGGTCTTCTCCGCCAGTCCCGAGATGGTGCCCGCCCGGAACACATGGTCGTGGCCGAACAGCTCCTCCACGTAATGGTGGGCGCGGTTCTGGTATTCTCCGGAGAAGTTCAGGTCGATATCCGGCACCTTATCCCCCTCAAACCCCAGAAACACCTCGAAGGGGATATCGAATCCGTCCTTGATCAGGGGCCGGCCGCAGCCGGGGCAGTCCCGGTCCGGCAGGTCCACCCCCACATGATACCGGCTCTTATCCACGTCGAAATATCCCTTCCGGCATCGGGGACAGCGGTAATGGGGCGGCAGGGCGTTCACCTCCGTAATGCCGCACATCCGGGCCACCAGGCTGGATCCCACCGAGCCCCGGCTGCCCACCAGATACCCGTCCTCCAGGGATTTGGAAACCAGCCGCTCCGCGATGTTATACAGCGTGCAGTACCCGTATCCCACGATGGATTTCAGCTCTTTTTTCAGCCGGGCCTCCACGATCTCGGGCAGGGGGCTGCCGTACATCTCCTCCGCCGTCTCCCAGCTCATCCGCTGAATGTTATCCTCCGCGTCGTCCCAGTAGGGCTGGAAGGTATCCTCCCCCCGGGGATGCACCGGAAACAGGGTCATGTTCTCCACCGTCCCGGCGATCCGCCGGGGATTGTCGATGACAACCTCCCGGGCCTTCTCCTTTCCCAGATACGCGAACTCCTCCAGCATTTCGTCCGTGGTTTTGAAATACAGCGGGGGCTGCAGATCCGCGTCCGGAAAGTCCATGCCGGCCTGGATCACCGCCCGGCCGATGGCGTCCTCCGGGTCCAGAAAATGCACGTCCCCGGTGGCCACCACAGGCTTCCCGGTCTTCTCTCCCAGCCGGACGATGACCCGGTTCAATTCCCGGAGCTCCTCCTGGCTTTTCACGTGCAATGACCTCAAAGAAGGCCAGATCGACCTGATCATCGGTACGCACAGGATCT
>CAZMFY010000247.1:0-3813 GCA_964565635.1 uncultured Oscillospiraceae bacterium | reverse complement strand
CTCGGGACGGAAGCGGTTCTGATAGCCGATGGTGAACTTCTTGCCGCTCTTCTTCCAGGCGGCGATCATCTTCTCGGCGTCGCTGGTGTTGTGGGCCATGGGCTTCTCGCAGTAAACGTGCTTGCCGGCCTCAAACGCGGCCACGGTGATGGGGCAGTGCGCCACGTTGGGGGTCAGGACATGGACGACTTCCACTTCGGGATCGGCCATGAGCTCATGGTAATCCTCGTAGACGCGGGCTCCGGGCACGCCGTATTCCTTGGCGCCCTTCTCAGCGCGCTCGCGGATGATGTCGCAGAAGGCGACGATCTCGCAGAGATCGGAGTTCTGCTTCATGGCGGGGAAGTGCTTCTGGTTGGCGATGCCGCCGCAGCCGACGACGCCGATTTTCAACTTGGACATGGGGAATTCCTCCTGTCTGTATTTTAGTTCCTGATATTATTATACCAAAAATTACATTCCCAGTCAAAGATTTGGCTATGTCAAACACTTGAGTCAGGGCAAATGAAAAAGCCCTATCTCGATTGTGAGATAAGGCTTGGAGGGTAATCTGCTAATACTTTATGCCACATAGCATCTATCCTCATTTCGGAGGTATACCATGCTATTCTGGTATTCTTCTCCATACTTCTGGAAGAACCACTTGCGGACGAAATTGTATACATTCTTGTAGCAATGCGCCAGTTCCACTGTCCTACGGAATTCCTGCATCGCATTTTCATAATCGGGTGCATTCAGGGCGATCCACTGTTCCATCTGCGCAAAGGAAGGAAACAGCGCCTTATTGGGATGGGCCTTAGATTTCAGAAGCGTAAGTTTGAAATTCGGAAATTCCTTGGTGATGCACGAAAGCGTTCTAAATTCATCACTTCCGTACTCCATTGAACGCTTATAAAAGTACTTGGCCATCCGAATTTCCTGATTCATAAAGTCAATCTGCACATTCTTCATTTTCAAAATCCTTTCTGGTTTTACGGTCTTTTCCTTGACCAATTATATCGCCGTACGATTAACCGTTAGCATGCCTTCGCAATAGGAGTGACTTCCTTCACGGGAGCAACTTCATTATTATCGTTGTCTGTGTCTTCATCTTCCAATCCGAAATTGGCAATCTCAGGGTACTGCTCCAAGAACCAACTTTTGATAACAGGATAGCGGAAACGCTTGCTATGGCAAGAGGCAATCAGGCGCATCTCAGACAGTTCAGCCAGGTTCTTTTCCTGCTTCTCTTTCGTACCATGGGTCTTGATGTACAACTCCATGTACGTATAGGTCAAACCCGCATAAGTCTTCTTCTGGACATTGCGCTTAATATGACGCTCCACGACAGTATAGGTGGGATAGTCAGCGCGAATCTTCTGAAGGTGAGCATACTCTTCACTGCGAGTATCCGAAGCAAGCTTTGCAAAGGTGCGATCCATGACGAGGGTCATATCAGTGTGGTTGATTTTCAGAGTGTTCTTCATTTTCTTTTCTCCCTTTCTTTCTCTTTCGTTTCTATCAATTAGGCGCTTTCCTTGTCCGCAAGCATCTGAGCACGAGTCTTGTGGAACTGGGCAACTGCAGGATACTTTTCAAAGAACCAGTTCTTAATGTCACTGTAGGAAGCAGAAACCGCCAGGGCTTCCTCGGCTTCCTCGGTCTGAGCCCTCAGAACCATGTACTCACTCATGATTGTCTGGGCTTCATCATCATGCTTGGAAATGTACTTTTCCATGTATTCATAGGTCAGGCCCTTGAACTTCGGGCGCGCGGCCTTCTTCACAACGGTGACAACCTTGAAAGTAGGATAATCAAGGCGGGCTTCCTTCAACTCATTGTATTCGGGGGAACCAAACTTGGAGGCATTTGCTTGTCGTATAATGGAATTGGACAAAATCAGCGTTGAAATTCCCCAAAAACAGCTGAGGAAATCCCCATAATCAGAAAGGGACATGTTGAAGCAAAACATCCCATCATATATCCTTTGTTTGAACGTCACTTCATGCAAAGGAGGAAAGGAAGTTGCTCAACATGACCCAGATCAATCATATCAGAGATTTGGCCAAAAGTGGATACTCAATTTCAGAGATTCACGAACTGACCAAGACTGATCGAAAGACCATCGCCAAGTACTTGGAGAAGGATGACTTCTCCCCGAAGCCGCCGGTTGCTGAACAGAAAGCTTCTCTGCTGGATCCGTTCCGTGACAAGATCGCGGAATATCTGGAGGAAGACAAGAAGCACTGGAGCAAGCAGCGGCATACGGCCAAAAGAATTCATGACAGGCTCACCAAGGAGGAGGGATTCACCGGGAGCTATGATATCGTCCAGCGGTATGTGAAACGGCTGCGGGAGGAAAGCACAACCAAGGGGACACAGGAATTGTATTGGGAACCAGGATACGCGCAGGTTGATTTCGGCGAAGCAGATTTCTACGAGGGCACAGACTGTGTGCGGCGGAAATATCTGACCGTTTCCTTTCCGTACAGCAACGACGGCTACACACAGGTGTTTCGCGGGGAAACTTCTGAATGCGTCTGCCAGGGACTTCATGATATCTTCCAATATATGGGGGGCGTTCCCGGGAACCTGATTTTCGACAACGCCACCGGTGTAGGCCGTCGGGTTATGGACAAGGTTACGGAAACTGAATTGTTCGCCAGATTCCGTGCCCATTACGGATTTCAGGTTCGATTCTGCAATCCATATGCCGGGTACGAAAAAGGGAACGTTGAAAATAAAGTTGGAACGATCCGGCGGAATCTTTTTGTACCGGCACCTCAGTACCATGATGTGGAAGAGTTCAACAAAGAGCTGCTGGACCGTCATGAGGAGAAAGCCGCTGAGGTTCACTACAAAAAGGGAATTGTTATCTCCGAACTTTTTGCAGAAGACAGGAAGCATTTTCTTCCGCTACCACTGAAGCCTTTCAATGTCTGCCGGTATGAGATCTGCAAAGCAGATGGCTATGGGAAAATCTGCCTGGATGGAAAGCACTTTTATTCTACTAAGCCGGAGAATCACAACCAGAAGGTCATGGTTGGAATCCGCGCCCATCATGTGGATATTCTGAAGCCCAATGGAGAAATTCTGATCCGCCACCAAAGGCAATATGGGAGTGAGCGGACAGATACTCTGGATTACAGTACTTCCCTGGAAATGCTCTCCAAGAATATTGGAGCTTGGAAGAACAGCGGCTTTCGGAAAGACGCTTCCGATCTGCTTCGGGATTATATTGACGGTCAGACCAAGGCAGAGCGGAAAGCAACCATCCGGCTCCTGAGTGAACTGTCCGGCCAATATGGAATAGAGACGGCAGTACAGGCACTGGAAATCGCAATCCGAAAAAAGAGCGTTAATCCTTCTGATACCGCGATCCTCGCAGCAAGGATTACCGGGTATGGGATCGATACGCCGCCTGAACCGGGACCTTCCCTCACTGTTTATGACCAGGCGTTTCTTCCTCCCAAAGAGGGAGAAGAGGGACAGGAGGTGGTTGCATGCTGAAGCTGAAAACGCGTATCGAATATGAGGAATCCATCCAGGCTTCCTGCCGGTCTCTTTTCCTAACCTCAGCAATCCCGGACATGGTCAACACCGAAGGTACAATGAAGCAGGTCGAATTCCTGGATGCTTCCCTGAGAAAAGAAATCACCACCAGGGAGGAGAACCGGAAGGAGCGCTTGGTCAAGCGAGCCAAGTTCCCGATCTACAAGACCTTTGACGGATATGAATACCGTTGCGTCAAATTACCTCCAGCATTGTCCCGGGAAGAACTGGAAAATGTCAGTTTCATTGAAGCAAAGCACAACCTTGTTCTTTACGGTCCGG
>CAZMFY010000246.1:0-3814 GCA_964565635.1 uncultured Oscillospiraceae bacterium | reverse complement strand
TGTTAGGATATCAAAAACCTCCCGGATTGTCAAGCACTTTTTTTAATTTTTTTCATGCTTTTTTCCGGGTCGTTTTCTCCCATTCGGAACAAATGGTTGTTATTGCGCCCCCAGACGGGTCAGCTCCCGTATTTTCCACTGTCCGTTTTCCCGGACCAGGGAAACCCGATATCTGGCATCCGGCCAGGCCGGAGGATATACGGCGCCCGAGCCCTTCTGCGCAATCATCTCGTCCGCCCGGGTTCCTTTCACCCGGCCGTCAATCCGGGGAATCCGCTCCTCGATCGTCAGCCGGGCCGCGTTTTCCCAAGGCCAGATCCATAGGAAGCCCATTTCCAGCCGGTGGTCAATTCCCCGCACATTATAGGCGGCATAATCCGAATTCCCCGCCAGCGCAAGCTGCAGCATCTCGTCCGTCGCGGGCTCCGCCCGATGGAAATACCGATACAGAATTTCCGGATCTGTTTCCATTCCCATCACGGTTTTCGCCCGGGCCGCCATTCCGTCCTTCAGGATGATCTGGATGTTGCTCAGGTTCATGGCATAGTAAAACACCGTGATGGAGATGCCCAGGATCAGACAGATCAGGAACAGCCGGCCGGCCACATACCAGACCCCTCTTCGGAGATATCTCACCCTGTCCCTCCCGTATCTTTACAGTAATTTAATCAGCATCGTCTTCTGTTCATCCATTTCAATGGAAATGATGCCGTCCTTTTCCAGCTGCTTCATCACATCGCTGAACCGCTTAAAGCCGATGGCCTTCTCGTTAAAATCCGGATAGGCGGTAATAATATCCGCCTTCAGAATGGAGGGATTCACCCGGTCAAAGCCGCCCTCCTTATAGGCCTGAATCTGCGCTTTGAAAGCTTCCTTCCAGTTGGAAGGCGTCAGCTGCGGAATCGCGTCTCCGCTGTCCCCGCTGGTGGTCAGGCTTACCGTCACGTTATAATTATCGTTGAAGACCCGCAGATCCCCGAACTGACGGGCCAGCTTCGTCAGCAGCTTATAGAAGGACGCGCAGCCATAGCTCTTCTCGCTGAAGTCCGGCCGTAGCCGCAGCAGGACGCCCTTCAGCTCGCTGGCGTACATCTCGTCGTTGTGCTCTTCCAGCACCGTGGTCAGCAGCTTGTTCAGCTCGCTTTCGTCCGCCTGCTCCTCGTTGGCCGGCGTCTGCCGCTGCTTCTTCGGCTTTTCCACCTTGCTCTTCCGAACGCTTTCCAGGAACTGGAATTCGTTGCAGGCGTTGATAAAAATCGTACTGGCGGCCGCGCTTCGGCTGATCCCCAGCACGAACTTGCCCATGGCCTTCAGCCGACCCACCAGAGGCATATAGTCGCTGTCTCCGGAAACGATGCAGAAGCTGTCGATCAGTTCGTTGGTATAGGCCACTTCCAGGGAGTCTACCACCAGCTGGATATCGGCGTTGTTCTTCTGGGCGATGCCGTACCGCAGGCTGGGAACCACCGTAAAGGTATTGCTCAGCAGCAACGGCTTCAGATCGCTGAATTTATCCGTATATCCATAAACCTTTCCGATGAGGATATCCCCCCGGATCTTCACCTTCTCCAGAATACTGTTCAGCGTCTCAACCTTGGCGCCGCAGTTTTCCAGATCCACAAACACGGCAAATTTACTCAGTATCAAAACCCTCTTCCGTATATATATCATGCGGGCCGACGTCTGAGTCCCTTTTTCGGAGCCGGATTCGCGCCGGAAGCCCGCTTTTCAGAGTATAACATTCCTTTTGTCAAATTTCCACTGTTTTTCTGGACAAACCGTTGTACGGCATGTAAAATAAGAAAAATAACGGATCATTCAGAAAGGAGGTGTCCCTATGCCTTCGGCTTTGTCCGCCTGCGTCGTGCTGTATCATTGCGGTGAGGAAGTTTTTGACGCGCTGGCGTGCCTGGAAAAGTCAAACGTTGAGGTTTCCGTATTCCTCTGCGATAATTCCCCGGAGGAGCGGACCGCGGAGGAGCTGCAATGGAAATTTCCCGGGGTCGTCGTGCTGCCCCAGCAGGGGAACATCGGCTTCGGCCGGGCCAATAACGCGGCGCTTCCCTTTTTGAAGAGCAAATATCATCTGATTATGAATCCGGATGTGACCTTTGATCCCCTGCTGCTCAGCCGGATGATCGCTTATATGGACGCCCATCCCAATATCGCCATCCTGACGCCCCGCGTGCTCAACGAGGACGGAACGGAACAGTTCCTGCCGAAGAAGCGTCTTTCGGTTCATTATCTGCTGGGCGGCCTGCTGGAATCCCGGGGCGGGATTTTCCGCCGCTGGCGGGAGGAATATACCATGGCCGATATGGAGATCCGGGGGCCGATTCCGGTGGAATTCGCCACGGGATGCTTCATCTTCATCCGTACCGCCGTCTTTCAGCAGCTGCAGGGGTTTGATCCCCGGTTCTTCCTTTATCAGGAGGATACGGATCTGTCCCGCCGGATCCTGGAGGAGGATCTGGGCAGCATCGTCTACCATCCGGATATGGTGGTCACCCATCGCTGGGCCCGGGAAAATACCAGGACCATGAAAGGCAGAATACGGCAAATCCGTTCCGTCTGCAAATATTTCCTGAAATGGGGGATCACATGGTAGCGCCGGTTATCCTGCTGGCTTCCTATAACGGCGCGGCGTATCTGCCCGCGCTGCTTCGCTCCCTCTCGGATCAGACATACCCGGATTTCACCGTCCTTTTTCAGGATGACGGTTCCGAGGACGAAAGCCCGGAGATTCTCCGGCGCTGGTCCGCGCAGGATTCCCGCTTTCGTCCCGGCCGGGAGCAAGGCGCCCATCTGGGGCCTGTGGGAAACTTTTTTTCCCTGCTCCGGCAGGCTGCCGGAGACGCGATTTTCTTCTGTGATCAGGATGACCTGTGGGAGAAGGACAAGCTTCAGATCATGCTGGACCGGCTGGCCTCTCTGAGCGCAACCCTGCCGGCCGGCACGCCTTTGCTCCTCCACTCCGATGCCTCCCTGATCGGCCCGGAGGATCAGCCCCTGGGAGACAGCCTTTTCCGGCTTCAGGGCTGGGATCCGGAGGCCGTGACCTTTTCCCGGCTGCTTGTGCAGAATAATGTGACCGGCTGCCTGATGATGATCAACCGTCCCCTGGCCGATCTGGCGCTCCGATACGGCGATCCCTCTCGGATGTTCATGCACGACTGGTTCCTGGCCCTTTCCGCCGCCGCCTTCGGGCAGATCCTGTTTCTGAACCGGCCCCTGGTCCGGTACCGGCAGCATGCGGGAAACACGGTAGGCGCCAGCCGGGCTTCCCTGCTGATGCGGGGGCTGAAAGCCCTGAGAGAACGGGAGAAGGCGAAGGAACGGATTCAACTGACCTACCGGCATACGGAGGATTTCCTCCGTCAGTACGGAGAAGCCCTGCCGGCCGCCGCGAAAGAGACGGCCGAAGCCTATCTGGCCACCCGAAGTATGGGCAAGCTTTCCCGGATCCGGCAGATCCGCCGGCTGAACTGCCTGATGCAGAGTCCCGTGACCCGGCTGGGCCAGATGTTGTTCGGCTGAAGCAAATCGGCGTTCATTCCCGGGTTTTCGCCGGGCCGGATGGCTTCCCTGGGAAGCAGCCCGCCGCAGGGAAACATTTTTTCGTCAGGTTCAAAAAAAAGCTTGCTTTTCAGGTGGAAACGTGATAGTATTGCAAGGCTTGATGTGCGATGCTCCATGAGGAGGAGGATTTCCATGGGTAAGTTTTGTGAGATTTGCGAAAAGGGCACGTTGAATGGCAACAACGTCAGCCATTCCAACCGCAAGAGCCATCGGATCTGGGCGCCCAATGTGCAGA
>CAZMFY010000245.1:0-3841 GCA_964565635.1 uncultured Oscillospiraceae bacterium | reverse complement strand
TGACGGGTTTTGATGGCTTTTCAACGTACGAGAAGGCGACGTGGTCGAGTGCTTCATCATGGAGGAAATTCCGCGGTAAATGAAAGAATTTCAGAGAATTGACAGGATCTCGGAGGAGGTCCGCCGGGAGCTGGACGCCATCATCCGGGAGGAGCTGAACGACCCCCGGATCGACGGCACCTGGAGCCTGACCCGGGCGGAGGTTACGGGGGATCTGCGGTTCGCGAAGATCCACGTAAGCGTGCTGGAGGAGGACCGGCGGGCACCCCTGCTGGATGCGCTGAAGCATGCCAGGGGATACCTGCGCCGGGCCCTGGGGCGGAGGATGATCATCCGGAGCGCTCCGGAGCTGATCTTCCTGGACGACCGGAACATTGAATACGGCGTACATATCGCCAAAGTGCTGGCGGATACGGGCGTAGCCGATCTGCCGCCGGAAGACGCGGAGACGGAGGAGAACCATGCGGAATCCTGAGGGGATCGCCCGGGCCCTGGGGAAAGCGGACAGCGTATGCGTCTGCTGCCACGTGAACCCGGACGGGGATACCCTGGGCAGCGCCCTGGCGCTGGCCCTGTCGCTGCGCCCCCTGGGGAAAAGGGTTCAGGTTTTCTGCCCCGACAAGGTGCCGGACAACCTGATGTTTCTGCCTGGCGCGGCGGAGATCCGCCCCTGCGCCCCGGAGGACGGGCCCTTTGACCTGTTTCTGGCGGTGGATGTGAGCGACCCGGCCCGGCTGGGCAGCTCCGCGGAGATGCTGCGGAGGGCTGCGGATTCGGCCCAGATCGATCATCATGGCACCAACCCGGGCTACTGCCGGATCAACAGCGTGGACGGGGAAGCCTCCGCCGTCAGCGCCATGATTTATGAACAGCTGGGCCGGATGGGCCTGCCCGTGACCTCGGAGATCGCCGTATGCCTGTATACGGGGCTGAGCACGGACACGGGAAACTTCGCATTTGACTGCACGAACCCGGAGTCCTTCCAGGTCATGGAAGGGCTGATGAGGGTGGGGCTGCCCCTGGCGGAGCTGAACATGCGCCTCTTCCGGGAGAAGGACCCCCGGCAGCTGAAGCTGCTGGGACGGGCCCTGGAGCGGATGACCTGGGAGGCGGAGGGACGGATCGCGGTCACAACCCTGACCCTGCGGGACTTTGCGGAATGCGAAGCCCTGCCGGAGCACGCGGACGCCCTGGTGAACTACGGGCTGGAAAGCCTGGGGACGAAGATGGCGCTGCTGGCCCGGGAGGACGGGGACGGAAAGGTCAAATTCAGCCTCAGAGCACGGGCTCCGCTGGCGGTGGACGGAATCGCCCGCCGGATGGGGGGCGGAGGCCACCCGAGAGCGGCGGGGATCAGCATGGCGGGCACCCTGGCGGAGAAGGTTCCCCTGGTGGTGGAGGCCATGAAGGAAACGCTGACGAAGGAAATGAAATGAACGGATTTCTGAATATCAACAAACCCGCCGGAATGTCCAGCGCTGCGGTGGTCGGCACGCTGAAGCGACTGACGGGAGAGAAGCGGGTCGGCCATGCCGGCACCCTGGATCCGGAAGCCGCGGGGGTGCTTCCCATCATGCTGGGAAGAGCCACGCGGCTCTTTGATTATCTGGTGGACAAGGAAAAGGTATACGAAGCGGTCTGCGCCTTCGGCACCGCCACCGATACGCAGGATGCCACCGGCACGGTGACCGCCCGGGGAGACGATTATCCGGACCGGGACAGGGTGCTGGAGGCCCTGCCGGCGCTGACGGGGGATATCCTTCAGACGCCCAGCATGTACAGCGCCATCAAGGTAGGCGGCCGGCCGCTCTACAGCCTGGCCAGGAAGGGCATCGAGGCGGAGGTGCCCCAGCGGCAGGTGCACGTGGAGCGGATCGAGCTGCTGGGGGAGGCCCCGGACCATGGCTGGCGGCTGCGGGTGACCTGCGGCAAGGGGACCTATATCCGGTCCATCTGCCACGATCTGGGCGGGATCTGCGGATGCCCTGCCCACATGCGGAGCCTGAGACGGACCCGGAGCGGGGTTTTCACGCTGGAGGAGGCCCTGACCCTGGAGGAGGCCGCGGGTCTGGCGGCTGAAAACCGGCTGGCGGAGCGGCTGATCGCGCTGGACGCGCCCCTCGGCCGCCTGAGGCGGATGGAGGCGGACCCGGCCCTGGCCAAGCGGGTGGCCGCCGGGGCCCGGCTGCCGCTGGAATGCATGCGGGGAGAGGCCCCCGAAGAGGGGGGCGTGACCCGGGTTTATCTGGACGGCCGGTTCTGGGGCATGGCGGCCCGGCAGGAGGATCAGCTGGTCTGGAAAGCCCAGATTCCCCCGGAGAAATAAAAAAACGCGGCGCCGCTTGACGGCCGGGGCCCTGCTTCCGGGAAAAGCCGGAGCGGGGGAGGAAGGCCGCCGGGAACCGGAAGAAAAAACGCGGCGCGGAGAAAGAGAAGAAGCATGGACATCATCAGAGAGAGCGGGCCCGGAGGGGCCAGGGTGGTGGCGCTGGGCACCTTCGACGGGGTGCACCGGGCGCATCAGACCCTGATCCGGGAGGCCCGGAGCCTTTCCGACGGGCTGGGGGCAAAGCTCCGGGTCTGCACTTTTGACCGGCACCCGCTGGAGGTGCTTCGGCCGGAGGCCGCGCCCGGACGGCTGCAGACGGAAAGGGAGCAGGCGGAAGCCGTGGCGGCGCTGGGCGCCGACGAGCTGCGCATCATTCCCTTTACCCGGGAAACCGCGGAAACGGAGCCGGAGGATTTTCTCCGGCGGCTTTCGGCGGAATGCGGGCTGCGGGGCGTGGTCGTGGGCTGGAACTACACCTTCGGCCGCGGGGGACGGGGAACCCCCGAAACCCTGCGGAAGGCCGGGGAGGAACAGGGCTTTCAGGTGCGGGTGATCGATCCGGTGCGGACGGAGAGCGGAGAGGTGATTTCCTCCAGCGCCGTCCGGGAGAAGCTGCGCCGGGGCGACGCGGCTGGGGCCGCGGAGATGCTGGGCTATCCCTATACCCTGTCCGGCACGGTGGTGAACGGAAAGCATCAGGGAACCCGCATCGGATTTCCCACTGCCAACATCGAGACGGAGGAAAAGAAGCTGCTGCCGGCCTATGGGGTTTATCTGTGCCTCCTCTCTTCCGGGGATCAATGCTGGCCGGGCCTGGTGAACATCGGGCTGCAGCCCACCCTGCCCTCCGGCAGGGTGACGGTGGAGGCCCATGCCCTGGAGGGGAGCCCGGAGCTGTACGGGCGGCAGGCCTCCGTACGGCTGCTCCGGTACCTGCGGGCGGAAAAGCGGTTCGAAACCGCCGATGCCCTGAGCGGACAGATCCGCCGGGATCAGGAGACGGCCCGGGATTTTTTTCAAAAAGATTTTTCATCTGGCGGGTTTCTGGCTGGAAAACCGGCCGGAATGCCCATGAATCAAGGGAATTAGCGCTTGTCAACAACGGAGAAATACGCTATACTGAAAAACGGGCTTTTTGTAAGTCCCTGGACAGATGCATCCCCTCATGAAAGGAGAAAACCATGCCAACCACGAAGTTTGACAAGGAATCCATAAAGAATTCGATCGTAGGCAAGGTTCAGCGTTATAACGGCCTGACCATCGAAGAGGCGACCCCCCAGCAGATTTACCGGGCGGTGGCCTCCACCGTGCGGGACCAGATCATGCAGAAATACATGATCTCCCGGGAGGAGCGGAAAACCAGCAAAAAAAAGCGCCTGTACTATCTCAGCGTGGAATTTCTGATGGGCCGCAGCATGTATACCAACATGCTGAACCTGGTTTCCAGCAAGGAATACACGGAAGCCCTGAAGGAGCTGGGCATCGACATTCGGGATGTGTTGCAGGAGGAGC
>CAZMFY010000244.1:0-3843 GCA_964565635.1 uncultured Oscillospiraceae bacterium | reverse complement strand
CAGTTTATCGGAAAGACGGTTCCGGTGAAGATGGAGGAAATCGACGCCCTGACCGGCGCTACGATCACCACCACCGCGGTCATCACGGCGATCCAGGAAATCGCCGATACGGTGAACGGTACCCCGGCGGAAGAACCCGCGGCCGAAGAAGCTGCTGAAGCGCCCGCGGCCGAAGAAGCTGCTGCAGAGCCCGCGGCCGAAGAAGCCGCGGCGGGAACCACCTATGAAGCGACGGCCCAGGGCTTCGCGAGCCCGGTGAAGGTAAGCCTGACTCTGGACGAAAAGGGAACGATCACGGCCATCACAATCGGAGACGAGAACTTCGCCGAAACGCTCGGGCTGGGCGCCCGGGCGCTGGAGGAATCCTTCCAGAGCCAGTTTATCGGAAAGACGGTTCCGGTGAAGATGGAGGAAATCGACGCCCTGACCGCCGCGACGATCACCACCACGGCGGTCATCACGGCGATCCAGGAGATCGCGGATCAGATTCATTGATCGCAAAACGCTGAAACAGCCGGGGAGCTCGATCTGGGCTCCCCGGTTTTTGAAAGTTTTTCTATAGTAAATCATTCCATTTCAAGGTATATTCAAGCTTCCGGAGATATGCTCAGCCGGATCCGGGGAACGGAATGGTGCGGATAAATCCGGAAAAGGGGGAAAAACCATGCGGATCCTGTTGGTGGAAGACGAAAAAAGGCTGTCCCAGGCCATCGTAAAGCTGCTGCAGAAGGAGCGGTATGAAGTGGATCCGGTCTATACCGGGACGGACGGGCTGGACTGGGCCCTGACGGAAAGCTACGACGCCATCATTCTGGACGTGATGCTGCCGGGGATGGACGGCTTCCAGGTGCTTCAGCGGCTGCGGGCGGAGAAGGTTTCCACCCCCGTCCTGATGCTGACGGCCCGGGGCGGGCTGGAGGACCGGGTCCGGGGGCTGACGGGAGGCGCGGATTATTACCTGCCCAAGCCCTTCGAAACCGAGGAGCTGCTGGCCTGCCTGAAGGCGATCACCCGGCGGGGAGACGCGGCGCCCCGGATGACTCTGGCCGCCGGAGACGTGGAGCTGAGCGAGGGAGAAGGAAAGTTGAAATGCGCCCGGACGGGGAAGGAGATCAAGCTGGGGGCGAAGGAATATCAGCTGATGGAATTCTTCCTCAGAAATCCCGGCCAGATTCTGCCCAGAGAGACGATTCAGGAACGAATCTGGGGATATGACAGCGAGGCGGAATATAACAACCTGGAGGTCTATGTTTCCTTCCTGCGGAAGAAGCTGAGCTTTCTGGGCTCCGAGGTCAAGCTGAAGGCGACCCGGGGCGTGGGATACTCCCTGGAGGTGGAGGCATGATCCGAAAGCTGAGACGGCGGATGACCATGCTGGTCATTGGCGTGCTGGTGCTGGTTTCCGCGGGGATTGTGATCGCCATCGGAACGGCGAACATGGCCAATATCGCCATGCAGGCGGAAACCTCCCTGGAGGCGCTGGCGGAGCACGGCGGCGCCCGGTTCACCCTGGAGGAGTCGAACTTCGGCGCGGACACCGGCAGTGAAAAAGCATCGGACGAATCCCGGCAGTCGGCATCCCGGCCGGACGGGGAGATGTCGTCGCCTCCGCCGAAGCCCGCGGACAGATTCCGGCCCGACGGGCGGAGCCGGGAAATGAGCCGGGAGGAAGTGGCCAGCCTTTCCAATTTTTACAGCCTGACCCTGGACGCGGAGGGACAGATCATCGACTGGAGCAGCGACCGGGCGGACCTGTATGATCAGGAGAGCCTGCAGGGCTTTGCGGATCAGGTGCTGGCGGATGGAAAGGAACAGGGACAGCTGGGAACCCAGTTTTATCGGATGACGGACGGGGAGGACGGAAACCGGCTGCTGCTGGTGCTGGACGCCCGGCTGGAGGTGATGGCCGGCCAGCGGGTGGTGCGGACCACGGCGCTGGTGGCGGGCATCGCCTGCCTGCTTCTGAGCGCGGGGGCCTGGCTGCTGATCCGGCGGATGGTGGCGCCGGTGGAAGAGGCCTTTCAGAAGCAGCAGCAGTTCGTCTGGGACGCCAGCCATGAGCTGAAGACGCCCCTGGCGGTGATGGGCGCCAACGCGGCCCTGCTGGAAGATGACATCGGAGAAAACGAATATCTGGGCTACATCCGGTCGGAGATCCGGCGGGCGGACGGACTGGTGAAGAACCTGCTGACCCTGGCCCGGATGGATAAGGGCCCGGGGGACCGGCCCATGGAGGAAATGGACCTGAGCGACGCGGTGACGGAGGTGCTGCTGCCCTTTGAAAGCACGGTGTTTGAGGCGGGAAAGCAGCTGGAGGACCGGATCGCGCCGGAGGTCAGGTGCACCGGGAACAAGGAGATGCTGCAGCAGCTGACGGTAATCCTGCTGAGCAACGCCCTGAAATATTCCGACGAGGGAGGCACCATCCGGGTGACCCTGGAGAAAAAGGGAAAGAATGCGGAGCTGCAGGTGGAAAACACGGGCAAGGGCATCGCGAAGGAGGATCTGGAGCGGATCTTTGACCGGTTCTACCGGACCGACGCCTCCCGGAACAGCGAAACCGGCGGGGAAGGGCTGGGGCTGGCCATCGCCCGCTCCATCGTGGAAATCCATAAGGGGAAAATCCGGGCGGAAAGCGAGGAAGGGGCCTGGGCCCGCTTCATTGTGACCATCCCCGCGTAAAAAAAAACGCTCCGCGAAAGCCGGAGGCTTCCCAAAGCAGGATCAGGCCTGTATCGTTGAAAACAGAATGATCTCAGGTTTGCGGCGTGACTTCGGTCACGCCGTTTTCATAGAAGCGACAAAAATGTACGATTTATGCTTGACAATTCGTACGATTTTGACAATATAGAGCTGTGGAATGGATGTCTGTATTCGATGCTTGACAGAATACGTATAAAATACGTATAATAAGCATGGAAATCGTCAGCAAGGATGTGATCCGGTGAAAGTCAGCGAATTGATTCGGGAGATGAAAAAAGCGGGGTGCTGGTTTCTTGAGCACAGGGGCGAACATGATTATTGGTATAGTCCCGTAACAGGTAAAGAAATACAGGTCCCCAGGCACCCATCCAAAGAATTGCCTACCGGAACTGCAAACAAAATCAAAAAGGACGCCGGGTTAAAATCATGAGGAGGAAACGGAAATGTCCAAATATTTATATACCTCAATTCTTGAGCCGGAGGACGGCATGTATAATGTTTCCTTCCCGGATCTTGCCGATTGTTACACCTGTGGCGACAATCTGGAAGATGCCCTGAAAATGGGGGAAGATGCCCTGGCCAGTTATCTTACCTGGCAGGAAGATCATCATCGGGAAATCCCACCGGCGACAGCTCCGGAGAATATTGATGTTCCAAAGAGCTGTATCTCTACCATTATGGAAGTGGACACGGATGTCTATCGTCGGCTGCTCTCGAATAAGGCGGTTAAAAAAACGCTTTCCATTCCGGCCTGGCTGGATGAAAAAGCGAAAGCAAAAGGGATCAACTTTTCAAAAGTACTCCAGGAGGCCCTGGAAAGAGAACTTGCCATGGGATAATACCGTTTTGATGAAGGCATAGGAAGAAGCCAATAAGCAGCATATGCGGTCACCGCTGCGCGCTGAAAGCTTCGACGCAATCCATATAACGCAAACACCGCAGGCCGGTCCGGGGGACCATGCCTGCGGTGCTTTTTTATGTTCAAATGACAGAATTACTTTTTGTTCCGGGCGTCCACCATGGCCTGAACAGCGGTGGGGAGGCCGAAGAGGGTGATGAAGCCGGCGGCGTCCTTCTGGTTGTAATCGCTGGCGCCGAAGGTGGCGATATCCTCGGAATAGAGGGAATAATCGCTCCAGA
>CAZMFY010000243.1:0-3856 GCA_964565635.1 uncultured Oscillospiraceae bacterium | reverse complement strand
TATGGTGCCGGGATGGCTGGGAGCTGCCGGCGGAATCTCAGGCGGGGGTGACGGCGGCCCATGAAGCGGGGGCCTTTTATCTGCAGGAGCCCTGCGCCATGCTGCCCGGGGCTGTGATGGCGGCCCGGCCGGGCGAGCGGATCCTGGATCTGTGCGCGGCTCCGGGCGGGAAATCCACCCAGATGGGGCTGGATCTGGCGGGTGAGGGACTGCTGATCAGCAACGAGCCGATTCCGAAACGGGCTGCGGTGCTGAGCCGGAATCTGGAACGGATGGGGATTCCCAACAGCATCGTAACCTGCGCGTATCCGGACGCCCTGGCGGAGCGATGGCCAGAGGCCTTCGACGGGGTGCTGGCGGATGTGCCGTGCAGCGGGGAAGGCATGTTCCGACGCCATCCGGAGACCAGAAGGGAATGGACGGCGGAGCGGGCCGCGGGCTGCGCAGCCCGGCAGAAGGATATCCTGCGGTCGGCCGCCCGGCTGGTCCGGCCGGGAGGACGCCTGGTCTATTCCACCTGCACATGGAACCCTGCGGAAAACGAACTGCAGGTCCTGGACTTCCTGCGGGAGCATCCCGATTTTGAGCCGGACCCCTTCTCCCTTCCCGGGGCGGAGGGGAAGGAGGGCATGTTTACATGCTGGCCGCATCGCACAAGAGGGGAAGGTCAGTTTACGGCCAGGCTTCACCGAAGGGGCGACGGCCAGAGGCCCCGGTGGGAAACCGGCGCTTTTCTGAAGCCTTCAAAAGAGGACATGAGGGCCTGGGAGACTGGCAGCGTTCCCACCCGGAAGCCCGCGGCCAGGTTTGGCGACACCCTGATCTGGATCCCGGAGATTCCGGATCTCAGCGGTATCAGAACCCTTCGCCTGGGGATGCATGTGGGAACAGTTCAGGGAAAAATCTTCCGGCCGGATCACGCATCGGCGCTGGATATACAGGCGCCGGCTGCGCCGGCGACGGAAGCGGAGGACGGGGACGCCCTTCGGTATCTTGCGGGAGAAACCATCTCCGGCGACGCGGCCGGATGGACGCTGGTGACCTGGCGGGGGCTGGTTCTTGGATGGGGAAAGGGAGACCACGGGGTGATCAAGAATCATTACCCCAAGGGGCTCCGAAACGGGAAGCTGATTCTGTAAGGGAGGGAACAGGGATGATCCGCAATATCGTGTTTGACATGGGAAACGTGATAGTCCGGTTTGCTCCGGAGGATTTTCTCGATCGGGCCGGCATTCAGGCTCCGGAGGATCGGAAAATGCTTCGGGAGGAGCTGTTCGGCAGCGTGGAATGGGCTTTGATGGATATGGGGCTGGAAACGGAGCAAAGCTTTGAGCCCAAGGTGAAGGCCCGGCTTCCGGAGCATCTCCGGGAACCGGCCGGAAATCTGCTTCGGAACTGGGCCTACCCGAGACAGCTCATTCCGGGAATGGAAGAACTGGTCCGGCGGTTGAAGAATCAGGGATATCGGATTTATCTGCTGAGCAACGCCAGCGTAGGGCAGCCGGGATACTGGAATCAGATGCCGGTGAGCAAGCTCTTCGACGGAACCATGGTGTCCGCCTTTGTGAAAACCGTAAAACCCTGTCCGGCGATTTACCGGCTGTTTACGGAGGAATTCGGGCTGAAGGAGGAGGAATGCCTCTTCATAGATGACGCCCCCATCAATGTTGCCGCCGCCCTGGCCTGCGGGTGGCAGGGCATCGTTTTCCACGGGGACGCCGCCCGGCTGGAACAGCAGATGAAGGAAAAGGGGATCCGCCTGTAATCGCGGATCCCCTTTTCAATAAACCGGTTTATCGGTGGGCCAGCTTTCGGGCGTCGGTCAGCCCCTGAACCAGCGCGGCAATGTCCTCTTCCGTCGTATATCTGCTGAAGCCCAGCCGAAGGGAGCCGTCGATGACATCCGCGGGGAGCCCCATGGCTTCCAGCACATGGCTGCGCTTTCCCTGCTTGCAGGCGGAGGACTTGGAAACGTAGATTTCGCGGGTTTCCAGGAAATTCATCAATACCTCGCTGCGCCAGCCGGGCAGGGACACGCTCAGCAGATGCGGCGCGTCGGTATCCAGCATCCGGATCTCCGGAACGGCCGCGGATAGATGCTCCCGCGCCAGCGCCTTCATGGCCCGGATGTGATCCGTCTGAGGATCCTGCCCGCAGGCAGCGGCAAAGGCAGCGATCTGGGGGAGCGCTTCCGTACCGGCCCGCCGGCCGGCCTCCTGGCTTCCGCCGACGAGAAAGGGCTTCAGCTTGACCCCGGTGCGGATATACAAGGCGCCGATCCCCTTCGGCGCGTGAATTTTATGGCCCGAGACGGAGATGAGATGGACTCCGAGGCTTTTCGCCCGGAAGGGAATCTTTCGGAAGGCCTGCACCGCGTCCGTATGCAGCAGGGCGGAGGAACCCGCCTTTTTCAGCCGGGCGGCAATTTCCTGAATATCCGTAACCGCGCCGGTTTCGTTATTCACCATCATCAGCGTGACCAGGGCGGTATCCGGACGAAGGGCTTCCATGACCGCCTCCGGAAGAATCCGGCCGGTGCCGTCCGGCTTCAGGCGGGTTACCTCAAATCCGCGGGCTTCAAGCAGATCCAGGCTGCGGCGAACCGCGTCATGCTCGGCCTGGGAGCTGATAATATGTTTCCCGACCCGGCGCATGGCCTCTGCCCCGGAGAGAATGGACCAGTTATCGCTTTCCGAGCCGCAGGAGGTAAAAACAATTTCCGAAGGATCCCCGGCGCCCAGGGCGTCAGAGACCTGCTGGCGGCATGCTTTGAGCAGCTGCGCGGCCTCCCGGCCTTTGGTATGGGTCGAGGAGGGGTTTCCGTAGGTTTCCGTCATCACCCGCAGGGCGGCCTCCGCGGCCTCCGGACAGACCCGGGTGGTAGCGGCGTTATCCAAATAATGTTCCACGTATGTCAGCTCCCTCCGTCAGCATCAGCCTCAAGGCTGCGGGAAGCATTGTACCAAAGAGCCGAAATCTTTGCAACGCGTCAAAAAAATGCTTGACGAAGACCGTTAAATGAGATATGATAGCCGTTGGTATCAATAGCTCCGCTAGCCCCGGTAGCTTTTGTACAAAGCCGGGAGGTGCGACCATCACCGCCGGGCAAACTGATCGATTCAACGAAATTGAGGAGGGACCCCTTTGAAAACGTTTGTGCCGAAGGCCGCTGACATCGACCGGAAATGGTACGTTGTGGATGCGGAAGGCCTGGTGCTCGGCCGTCTGGCCAGCCAGGTAGCGAATATTCTGCGCGGGAAGAATAAGCCGATTTATACCCCCAATGTGGATACCGGGGATTATGTGATCATCATTAATGCGGATAAGGTTGTCCTGACCGGCAAGAAGCTGGATCAGAAGATCTATTATCATCACAGCGGATACGCCGGCGGCCTGAAGGAGACCACCTACAGGAAGCTGATGGCGGAGAAGCCCGAGGTGGCTGTGCGGCATGCGGTTGTAGGCATGCTGCCGAAGGGCCCCCTGGGACGCCAGATGGCGAAGAAGCTGAAGATTTACGCCGGAGATCAGTACGAGCAGGCGGCTCAGAAGCCTGAAGTGCTGGATCTGAAGTGACGCGGAAAGGAGTAAACGAAGAACATGGCTAAGGTACAATACAGCGCTGTGGGCCGTCGTAAGAAGGCCATCGCCCGCGTCCGTCTGGTAGCCGGTGAAGGAAAGGTTACGATCAACAAGCGCGATATCGATAATTACTTCGGTCTTGAAACCCTGAAGATGACGGTTCGTCAGCCCCTGGTGCTGACCAATCAGAACAGCTTCGACGTGGTTGTGAATGTGAACGGCGGCGGTCTGACCGGTCAGGCCGGTGCCATCCGCCACGGCATCAGCCGCGCCC
>CAZMFY010000242.1:0-3874 GCA_964565635.1 uncultured Oscillospiraceae bacterium | reverse complement strand
GGCACCTTCACCTGCGTGGCCGTCAAGGCCCCCGGCTTCGGCGACCGCCGCAAGGAAATGCTGCAGGATATCGCCATTCTGACCGGCGGTACCGTGATCTCCTCCGAGACCGGCATGGAGCTGAAGGAAGCAACTCTGGATCTGCTGGGCACCGCCCGTCAGGTCAAGGTGAACAAGGAGAACACCACCATCGTGGGCGGCGCGGGAGACAAGAGCGCGATCGAAGCCCGGGTAGGCCAGATTCGTTCCCAGATCGCGGAAACCACCAGCGATTACGACCGGGAGAAGCTGCAGGAGCGGCTGGCCAAGCTGGCCGGCGGTGTGGCGGTGATCAAGGTCGGCGCGGCCACCGAGATCGAGATGAAAGAGCGCAAGCTGCGCATTGAGGATGCCCTGAACGCCACCCGCGCGGCGGCGGAGGAAGGCATCGTCCCCGGCGGCGGCATCGCCATGCTGAACGTGGTGTCCAATGTGGCCGCGCTGCTGGATAAGTTCGCCGGAGACGCCAAGACCGGCGTGGAAATCGTGCTGCGCGCCCTGGAGGAGCCCATCCGCCAGATCGCCATGAACGCGGGCGTGGACGGCTCCGTGGTGGTGGACCACATCCAGAGTGCCAAGAAGCCCGGCTTCGGCTATGATGCCCTGAAGGGCGAGTATGTGGACATGGTGGAGCGCGGCATTATCGATCCCACCAAGGTAACCCGCAGCGCCCTGCAGAACGCGGCTTCCGTGGCGGCCATGGTGCTGACCACCGAGAGCCTGGTGGCCGATATCCCCGAACCCGAACCCGCGGCTCCGGCCGGCGGCGCCGGAATGGGCGGCATGTACTGATCGGGGCGGCTCAGCCCTGATTCCGGCGGGTTTCAGCGCCGGTTATACAGAACAGAACGGACAGTCGGTACCATGGGTACCGGCTGTCCTTTTTCTATGCCCCTTTTGAGGCTTGGGTCCGGGATCCGCGGCATGACGTACCGGGATTCCGGGTTTTCCCGGGCCTTTCTTGAAAACAGGCGGTCCGCGTAGTATAATTTCCGCAGCGTGCAGTCTTTCGGAAGCGTAAAACAGAAACATGCAGGGGGAAAACCGAACTGCGGGAGGTGGTCAGATGGAGCAGCTGCTGCTAACCGGCCGGATGGATTTTGTGGATTTTTTTCTGAAGCTCTTCTTTGGCGGCAAGGAATGGAACATGGTGCTGTTCAGCCTGCTGGAGATGATTGGCCTGTGGAAGATGTTTGAGAAGTCCGGCATCAGGGGCTGGTGGGCGCTGATTCCCGCGGCCCGGGAATACCAGATGAGCCGCTGCGCCGGGCGGGAGCCGGAGGGGCGGGTGCTAAGCGTGCTCACGGCGCTGACTACGCTGTACTCGGTCTTTGGCATCGCGCCATTGATGCTGCTGAGCAGGAACGCCGCCGACGCCCAGACCCTGGAGGTGCTCCTGGAAGTGTTCACCATTGCGCTGCTGATCGCCAGCATCGTTTATACCATCCGGATTTACATCGGACTGATCGAGGTCTACAACGTGCGCAAGCGCTGGATGCTGCTGTGGATCTTAGGCTTAGGCTTTATACCGCCCCTGATCTGGGGCTTCAACCCGAAATATCAGCCCAGATGGAAGGTGGAGGACATCCGGGCGGAGCTGGCGCGGGTGGCGGCCTACGGTACCCCCACCCGGAAGGGCGACGGCCTGACGGTCAACCTGAAGGAGCGCACCGTCACGGAGTTCTTCCAGAAAAAGGTGCTGCTTCGGGATATTCACATGGCGATTCCCCAGGGGCATATGGTGCTGCTGCTGGGAGGCTCCGGCGCCGGCAAGACCACTTTCCTCAACGCGGTCAACGGCTATGAAAAGGCCGACGCAGAGGTGCTGCTGAGCGGAACGGACATGTATAAGCAGTACGGGAAGATGCAGTACGAGGTGGGGTTTGTGCCCCAGAGCGAGATGATGTGCGGCAAGGACACGGTGCTTTACACGCTGCTGGACGCGGCAAAGCTGCGCCTGCCCAGGGACGTGTCCGCAAAACAGCGGCGCCAGCGGGTGGAGGAAGTGATGGAAATCTTCGGCCTGAAGTCGGTGCAGAACAGCCTGGTGGAAAAGCTGTCCGGCGGCCAGAAGAAGCGCCTGTCCATCTCCATGGAGTTCATCAGCAATCCTTCGCTGTTCATCCTGGACGAACCCGATTCCGGTCTGGACGGGGTCATGGCCCGGGAGCTGTTTGAGCAGCTGCGCAAAATCGCCGATACGGGCAAGATCGTGATCGTCATTACCCATACGCCGGACCGGGTGATCGACCTGTTCGACGACGTGATCGTGCTGGCGAAGGACAGCGCCCAGACGGGCCGGCTGGCCTGGTACGGCAGCGTGGAGGAGGCCCGGGAATTTTTCGGGCGGGACAGCATGGAGCAAATCGTCAAGGCCATCAACAGCAGGGAAGAGGGCGGCGACGGCCAGGCCGATGAGTTCGTCATGAAATACGCAAAGGAGGTGGCCTGCCATGCCTGAGAACAGGAAGGACGCAGACCGCGTGCTGATCCGCCACCGGGGCCGCGGCGCCCAGGTATGGATCTGCCTGGGCCGGCTCCTGCGCATGTTCGTGTACCAGAACGACTGGAAGGTGCTGCCCATGGCGGCGCTGATCGCCGGACTGGTGAGCATGGTCACCCGCAGGCGGTTCTTCATCGACATGGAAGGAACGCTGATGGGCGCTTTCGCCATGACCTGCGTGGCCATCTGGAACGGCTGCTTCAACTCCATCCAGGTCATCTGCCGCGAGCGGGACGTGATCAAGCGCCGGCACCGCTCCGGCATGCACATCTCTTCCTATATCGTCTCCCATATGTTGTATCAGGCGCTGCTCTGCCTGGCTCAGACGGGGGTGACCCTTTATGTGACGCACATCGCGGGGGTAAAATATCCCGCGGAGGGGCTGATTACGCCCTGGTTCCTGGCGGATTTCGGCATCTCCATGTTCCTGATTACCTATGCGGCGGATATGCTGTCTCTGTGGGTGTCCGCCCTGGCCCACAATACCACCACGGCCATGACCATCATGCCCTTCGTGCTGATCTTCCAGCTGGTATTCTCCGGGGGCATGCTGTCCCTGCCGGCATGGACGGAGCCCCTGACCCAGTTCACCGTTTCCAATCCGGGACTTAAGGCCATTGCCGCGCAGGCGGATACCAATAACCGCCCCTTCGTCACGATTTCCGGCATGATGGCGCGCATGAGCGGCACGGAGATTACCTTTGACCTTACGCCCGGCCAGGTGCTGACGATCCTTACGGACGCGGAAAATCCCACCGTCAGGACGCTGCGGGATACGGAGATCGGGCGAACGATGACCGTCGGAGAGCTGAAGGACGCCCTGTATGCCTCCGCCACCTTCGCGGCTCACCGGGACGACGTGCTCATGGAAGGGATGACCCTCGGCAGTCTGGCGGAGTTCCTGGACGCCATCGGAATCTGGGACAGCCTTGGGGATCAGGTCCTCCTGAATTCCCAGATCACCGTGGGCGAGATCATCGACTGGGTGGCAAACAACCCGGATGTCCGGGCGCATTACGACGACCGCTATTCCTTCAGCACCACGGTGGGCGAGCTTCTGGATCTGGTGGGCCAGGAAAAGGTCAAAACCTTTCTGGAAAGAAAGGCGGCCGAAGCCAGCTACAAGGAAGAATACGCTCTGACAGAGGAAAACGTGATCGGATACTGGCTGCACCTGCTGATGTTCATCCTCGCTTTCGCGGCGCTGGCCATGATCACGCTGGAATTCATCGACAGGGACAAACGATGAGACGGGCCTCTGTACGTCCGTCCGTTTCGGGAATAGGGTAGAGGGAGGGCGTTAACCCTCGCCCCTCCCATTGCACCGTACGT
>CAZMFY010000241.1:0-3877 GCA_964565635.1 uncultured Oscillospiraceae bacterium | reverse complement strand
GCAGAAAAAGCGCATCGTCGCCAGCCGCAAGGCCGTGGTCGCGGAAGAAGCCGCCGCGAAGAAGAAGGAAGTCTGGGACAAGCTGGAGGAAGGCATGGTGATCCACGGCATCGTCCGCCGGCTGACCGATTTCGGCGCCTTTGTGGATCTGGGCGGCGTGGACGGCCTGATGCATATCACCGACCTGAGCTGGGGCCGGGTGAAGCATCCCAGCGACGTGGTGAAGCCCAACCAGGAAGTGGACGTGAAGATCCTGAGCCTGGATCGGGAACGGGAACGGATTCAGCTGGGCTACAAGCAGCTGCAGCCCCGGCCCTGGGACAATGCCGCCGAAAAGTATCCTGAGGGAAGCATCGTGGTGGGCAAGGTGGTTCGGATTACCGACTTCGGCGCCTTCGTGGAGCTGGAGCCCGGCCTGGACGGCCTGGTTCACATCAGCCAGTGCGCCAAGACCCGGATCGCCAAGGTGGAAGACGCGGTGACCGTGGGAGAGACGGTGAACGTGAAGGTGCTGGGCGTGGATCCCGAGAAGAAGCGCATCAGCCTGAGCATCCGCCAGGCCCTGGAAGACGAGGAAGCGCTGAACGCGGAAGCCCCCGCGGAGCCCGAAGCGGAATATGAAGTGGTTGCTACCGACGAGACCGTCGCCGAGACGCTGACGGATGCGGTGAAAGCCGTGGAAGAAGCTGCTGCGGAAGAAACCGCGAAATAATCAACCAGGACGGACAGACCGCCCTGCCGAAAGGCAGGGCGGTTTTCTGTACATTCCGGGACGGTGTTTTCTTCCGCGTTTTTTGCCCGCCTGCGGCCGCGGCTTTCCCCGCCCGCCAGGCGGTTTTTTTTCTGTGCCGTTCCTTGAGCTTTTCCCCGGAACGGAATATAATAAAGGGTGAATGATTTGAAGGGAGCAGGCTGCCGGAAAAAAGGCGGCAGCGGTTTGCATGAAGAAAACGCTTTTGACCGTCCTCTGGACGGTGCTTCTCCTCCTGACCGGAACCGGGATCGCCGCCGCCGACGCGGTTTTGACCGCGGTGCCGGAAACCGCCAGGGTGGGGGATGTGGTGGACGTGACGGTGACCCCCGGCGAAGGGGCCGCCGTCGTGATCTATACCCTGACCCGGGACGGGGAAGCCGTGTTTCAGGGGAAGGAAGATCCGCATTTTTCCGCTTCTTTCCGGCCCAGAGCGGAGGGGGAATACACCCTGAGCGCGGCGGTCCGGTATGAGGATGGGCGCGAAGAGACGGCCTCGGTGACCGTGGCCGTGGCCGGATTTGCGGAAGAAGCGCAGGGAGCCGACTGGATCTACAGCCAGAAGGACGGTTGGTGGCAGGACAAGGCCTACGCGAAAACCGATCTGGATAACGCGGGCTGCGCCATTTTTACCCTGAGCCACGCCCTGCAGCGGATCGGATGGGCCGGAGAGGATGTGCGGCCGGAGAACCTGGCGGTGACCTATAAAAACTGCTACACCAAAAACGGAACCGCCGTGGCGCGGCTGATCAACAACGCCAGCAAGGTCTACGGCTATACCATCAAGCGGAACCTGATTCATGAAAAGACGGAGATCCGGGACGGCCTGATCAACGGGGACTATTATTCCTTCAGCATCGTGATCGGCCATATCGCCCTGATGGCGGGCCTTGACGAGAAGGCGGGAAAGGTGCTGGTGGTGGACAGCGCGCCGACCGCCACCTTTGAGCGGATCAAAAAGGGAAAGATCTATGAGCTGCGGGACGGCGCCTATACGGAAGTGTCGGATCCGGGGCAGATTTCCGGCGCCCGGTATTATTTCGAAACCGAAGGATACGGCGGACTGTCGTACTATATGGATCTGGATTACTGCGCCAAAAGGGGCGGAAGGCTGATCCGGCCGACCTGGCTGTACTATCAGGGGGAGCAGGGCCGGATCGGCGCGGAAATGGTCAGCCTGACCAGCGGGGAGAGCGAGATCACGGTAAGCGGAAAGAGCCTCACCGTGCCGACCCGGACCCTGAGCTGGGGCCGGCCCGAATCCTGCCGGATGGCTTACGTGAACCAGAAAAAGGCCGTTCGGATGCTGAACGCCGGCGGCAAACGGATCGGGTCCGTTCCCAGCTGCGCCATCGTGCCCGTGCTGGGGGAAACGGAGGACCTGCTTCAGGTGATTTATGACGGGAACCGGGGATACGTCAAGGCATCGGAGGTGGAAATGATTTCGCCCCTGGAGGGAGACATCCGATATGGCGTCATCAGCCTGAACGGAAATACCAGCGGCCGGGCCACGGTGAGAATGCGGTACGGCCCTTCCGAAAAGGAACGGATCGTGGACAACTGGAAAACGGGAACAAAGGTGCTGCTTTTGCGGCAGGAAAATGAATTCTGGCTGGTGGAGGGCCTGGGGATGCGGCTCTGGGTGTCTCAGGAATTTGTGACCCCGGAGGCCTGAGCGGCCCCGGGAACAGAAAAGGCAGCCGGGGAGCGGCGGGCTGGAAAGGGGCGGAACGATGGGAAGGAAATCCACGAAGGAAAATAAGAATATCTATCAGGTGACCCGGGAGAAGCTGGAATGGACCCGGGAAAAGGCGGCGGAGATGGTCCCCGGCTTTTCCCCGGAGCGGATTGAGAAGATCGAGAACGAGCGGGTTCAGATCCGTCCGGAGGATGTGAAGCTGCTGGCGGAGGCCTATAAGGCGCCGGGCCTGTGCAACTATTACTGCTCCCAGGAATGCCCCATCGGAAAGGGGAGAACGCCCCGGGTGGAACGACAGGATCTGGCGCAGATCGTCGTATCCACCCTGAACGGCATCAGCCGGCTGAACCAGTATAAATACAGGCTGCTGGATATTGCCGAGGACGGAAAAATCTCCGAGGATGAATATGACGACTTCGGAGAGATTAAGGGGCTGCTGGATAAGCTGCAGGTTTCCGTTTCCGGGCTGCAGCTGTGGCTGGAGGAGCAGATGGCCCAGGGGGAACTGGAAGAAGGGAGCTTCTGAAAAGGATGGCGCGGAGAATTTTTGCGCTGCTCCTGGCGGGGCTGCTTCTGCTGGGATGGGGGCCGGCGGCGGCCCAGACCACGGGGCGGGAGATTCTGCTGCCGGACGGGCAAAGCGTGCTGACCCTGCCGGAGGACATGGTTTCCACCCCTGTTTCTCCGGAAGAATCGGATCTGTGGGCGGATTACCAGCGGAAGCCGGATCTGGAGATGCTGATCTTCACCTACAGGGCGGGGAACTCGGATCCGCGGAAGATGGCGGAAACTCTGGTGGAAGCGGGAAGGACCGCGGAAGTCCGGGAGATCGGCGGCGTGGAATTCCTGGTTTTTCAGGACCGGGATGAAGCGGACGGGGCGCTCTGCGTCGGATACGCCTTCGTCAGCGGGGAGACGCTGATTGAAATCACCTTTTTCTACGGCTCCCAGGAGGCCATGGACAGAACATACGAGATCATGGAGAGCTTTCATCAATGAGCTTTACGCATTTGCATCTGCATACGGAATACAGCCTGCTGGACGGTGCCTGCAGGATCCCGGCCCTGGTGGAACGGCTGAAAGCCCTGGGCATGACATCCTGTGCGGTGACGGACCACGGGGTGATGTACGGGGTCATCGATTTTTATACCGCCATGACGGAGGCGGGCATCAAGCCCATCATCGGCATGGAAGGGTACGTATGCCGGGACCGGAAGGACCGCAGCCCCGCTGGCCGGGAGAACAGCCATCTGATTCTGCTGTGCGAAAACAATACCGGTTATCAGAACCTGATGAAGCTGTCCAGCGAGGCTTTCCTGACCGGATATTATTACAGGCCGCGGATGGACTACGATCTGATCCGGGAACACCATGAAGGGCTGATCTGCCTGAGCGCATGCCTCAGCCGCTGGCCTTGCGCAGCGCCT
>CAZMFY010000240.1:0-3880 GCA_964565635.1 uncultured Oscillospiraceae bacterium | reverse complement strand
GCGTCGCCGCCTCGCTCCAGTCGGTAAAGTTCAGGGTGATGACATCCCCGGTTTCGCCGGTCACCTCATATCGGGCCTCGGCCGCCACCATGCTTACGGTGGATCCGCCGTCAGACTCCGTCTCCAGCATCAGGCTCGCCCAGTACCGGGTCGCGTTCTCCACCGCGTTGATCTTCACGGAGAACGGGGCTTTGAATTTGATATTCCCGATGGGTTCCGCCAGGGTCACACCATCCAACTGCGCTTCCGCATCCTCCACCCATATGGTGACAGACCGGTATCTCTCCAGCTGGCCATCCTTTAAGCGGAGACTTGCGCCGCCATAGCCGCCGTTCTCCAGTACGAAGGTCATGCTGCCATGGGGTTCATGGCTTTCGCCCTTGGAATCCATGCCCGTAAGGTTATCATGTCTGTGCCAGGAAAGATCGATCTCCGCGTCCTCGCTGGCGCCGGTCACGTTCCAGGCCAGCGTAATGGTCTCCCCGGGCTGCGGGTTCTCCGGCGTGACGCTCAGCTCCACCTGAAGCGGCTCTTCGCCCTCCTCCAGCACCTGGATCCAGTCAAAGCAGCCGGCGGCATGGAATCCGTCCTCGGTTTCAAATTCCAGGCAGAGCATCGCGCCCTTTTCCTTCGCGACGGTGGTCGCCGTTCCGGTCCCGGACGTGCCGGCATTCGTGCGTCCCTCTTCGTATTCACCGTCTTCCGTCATGAATTCCCAGTACCAGCTTACCCTTTTGATGGGGTGATTTCCGGGATGGATCTCCCAGTCGGCGGACGCGGTCTCCCCGGCCCGCACATATTCCGACGCGTTGATAATGTTGAAGGACGGCCTGTTGTTCCAGTCCGCATCCTCCAGGTGCAATTCGCTGTCCGCCCGGACCTCCTGACCCGCCGCATCCTTCACCTGGATCCAGGCGGCGGTTCCGGAGGCCTCCTCCGGGATAACATATTCAAGGGTTCCGTGGCCGTCCGTGGTAGTGGTCTCCGATATCGTCTTCTCCAGGCAGCCATCCTGGTAGTTCCATCCGATGGACACCTCATACTCCGGCACGCCGCCGGTGATGTTCCAGCTCAGATGCACGGTTTCGCCCGGCCGGCCGAACCATTCCTCGTAGGTAAGAACGACTTCCAGCGGATCAGAGCCGATCGGTTTCTCCGTGACGGTGAAGGGCTTCCAGACCCTGGCGGACTCATTCCAGTAGTTTTCTGCCTCCGCCAACACCGTTACGTAATATTCGCCGGCGGTCAGCTTCTCCGCGGGAATGCTTACGGAGATCTCCGCGGTCTCCAGGCTGCCGGAGGAAGCGCCCTGCCAGATGACTTTGTAGGTCTCCGCATGCTCCACGGCATTCCAGGAGATCGTCTGTGCAGAGCCTTCCTCCAGCTCCGCCTTCTCCACGGTGAAGTCCGGATTTGTCAGCTCTCCGCCCTGGCTTCCGCCGGATGTGGCGGTGATGGCCACGGGCTGGCTCCAGTCGGTCCACTTTCCGTTCACCAGCGCGGAGATCCGGTACTCCGCGGATCCATGAATCGGGATCTCAAAGCTGTCGGCCGCGGAATCCCCGGGCGCGCTCTCCCGGCCGTAATCGTACCAGTAGTTCATGCCCGTATCCGACCTGGACTGCACATAGATCCGGGTCGCCTGTTTGCCTCCCAGGCTGAAGGTCACCTTTTCGCCGGACGTCACATTCGTTTTGTCCGCGGTCACCGTCAGGGGCTCCGCCTCCGTATAGGGCTCCGCGGTCACGTTCACGAATTTGATGAGCAGATCGCCCGCGTATTCGTCTCCGGCGCCGCAGTCAAAGGAGAAGCTTCCGCCCTGGTAGAACAGGGAGGCGGGAATGGTCAGCGTGCCGGGCGCGTCCAGGTTTTCGATAAAGGCGTCATTGGTAATATAGTAGTTGGTGATCCCGTTCACCGGCAGGAACTCGATAACCAGGTCCTCGCCCGCCGCCAGGGTGGTGGGGGCAATCCGGAAGGGGGTATCGCCGAAGTCCGGCCGCTCGACCGTATGCAGCGTCTGCGTCGCCGTCCCGCCCCATACGCCGTCCACAAGGGCGGAAGCCTTGAAGGTTCTGCCCCGCAGATTTCCGTTCAAATCCTTCAGGTCATAGAACGGCAGCAGCACGGGCACGGTGAGGACGGTCTGCCCGTCCTTCAGCTCATAGCACTCAACCTGTCCCCAGATGCCGGTCACCCGGATCTGCGTCGCGCCGGGGGCGGTGATCGTGGCATACACGGTGTCCCCGGGCTGGCCGCTGGTCCTGTCAAAGGTCAGCGTCAGCAGGGTCTTCGGCAGCACCTGGGGCGCAGTGATTTCCATGAATCCGTATTCATCGGCGAAGAGCTTTCCGCATGCGGAGCACTCCCAGTACGCCGCCGTGCCATCCGTCTCCGCCGTCGCCGGGACCTCCGGGTGGGCGATCAGCGTGTGCGCGGTCTTCGGCAGCACCGCGGGCGCAGTGATTTCCGTGGTTCCGTTTTCATCGGCGAAGAGCTTTCCGCATTCGGAGCACTCCCAGTAAGCCGCCGTGCCCTCCGCCTCGCAGGTCGCCGGCACCGCCGCATGGGCGGTCAGGGTATGCACCTCAAAATACAGCCAGTCGGAATAGGGATGCCGCACGCCGTCCGTGACCGCCGACACCCGCAGCCGGTATGCGCCGGGATTGTTGAGAAAGCCCTCGACAGGCAGCGCGGGATTGGCCGGATCGGTGGCCTTGGTCGTGGCAAACTCATCGTACTGGGCCGGGCCGTACTGGATCCAGACCTCCTCCGCCGCGGAATCCAGCAGAACCGGCACGGAGCTGCCGGGGAGGAAGCTGTCGCTCTCCAGGGCGGCCCCGGTCTTCTCCGCGGCGCTGGTCACCGTGATGGTTTTCTCAAATTTGATTTTACTTTCCTCATCCTCTCCGTACTCGTCCGCGTTGAGCGAGACCGTGAGGGTGTAGCTCTGGGCGTCCAGCATCTGCTGCGGGAACCCGAAAGTATACTCGCTGCCCGGCGCCTGAATGGTGTTCCATTCCGCCATGATGCCGTCCCCGTCGCCCACCAGGATATATTCCACGTATCTGTTCCCCTCGGGGATATTGCGGACGTTGACGGTCAAGCCTTCTCCCAGCGCCACGGTTTCCGGAACCTCCACGGCGGGCTCCGTCGGGGTCGTCGACAGTACCTCAAAGTACAGCCAGTCGGAATAGGGATGCCGCACGCCGTCCGTCACCGCCGACACCCGCAGCCGGTATGCACCGGGATTGTTGAGAAAGCCCTTGACAGGCAGCGCGGGATTGGCCGGATCAGTGGCCTTGGTCGTGGCAAACTCAGCGTACTGGGCCGGGCCGTACTGGATCCAGACTTCCTCCGCCGCGGAATCCAGCAGAATCGGCACGGAGCTGCTGCTGCCGGCGGTGAAGCTGTCGCTCTCCAGGGCGGCCCCGGTCTTCTCCGCGGCGCTGGTCACCGTGATGGTTTTCTCAAATTTGATTTTACTTTCCTCATCCTCTCCGTACTCGTCCGCGTTGAGCGAGACCGTGAGGGTGTAGCTCTGGGCGTCCAGCATCTGCTGCGGGAACCCGAAAGTATACTCGCTGCCCGGCGCCTGAATGGTGTTCCATTCCGCCATGATGCCGTCCTCGTCGCCCACCAGGATATATTCCACGTACCGGTTCCCGTCGGGGATATTGCGGACGTTGACGGTCAGGCCTTCTCCCAGCGCCACGGTTCCCGGAACGTACACGGCGGGCTCCGTGGATTCCACGACATTCAGGTTCCAGAAATAGACTTCGGAGGTCTCATATCCGTCCGCGGAGGCGTCGATGGCCATCCAGTAGGTTCCAGGCGTCGCCGCCTCGCTCCAGTCGGTAAAGTTCAGGGTGATGACATC
>CAZMFY010000239.1:0-3888 GCA_964565635.1 uncultured Oscillospiraceae bacterium | reverse complement strand
CTTGGTTCTCTTTTTTTCTCCCCTTTTGTGTTACCTATGTATTGTACTCATACAACATTGACGCCCGGGATAAACCGGGATAAACTTCGGCGACGCAGTTCACGCTCTTGACAGAATCCAGGAATTGTTTATAATAAAAAATGAAGAGCAGCGCACCAGCGGCTGTTCCTCAGCTACGGAATTAGATCATCAGTGGTCATTAGGCCACGAACAGTCGTCACTCCTCGCACGAGTGGCGATTGTTTTTTACTTCACGGGCCTTTTTCCGCTGGGTTTCACGAATGACGATAGTCACTGTATACTTCCACACATGAAAGGTGATCCGCACGTCCTATCCCCCCTTTCGGTTCAGGGAGTAGGAACAACCGCCAGCCAGCTTACTCTTCGTACCCCTTGCGGGGCAAGAAGATTCTATCATTTCTGATGATCGCCGTCAATTGTCGCCTTCCCTTCCAGGCAACATTGACGCCCGGGATAAATCAGGGTATAATCCCTCCAGACTTTTATCTTCGGGAGGTTTTCCATGGGAACCGAATCCAAAAACCTGGAATCGCAGCGCCGGGAGCAGGCCGGCATTACATATTTTGACCGGGGAACCCGCACCGGGCGGGACGGCCGCCGGTACGACCGCTTTGCCATCCAGACCCATTTTGTCGAGGTAGGCGAAAGCCAGGCGGAGCTGGTCCGGCGGTATGTGCTGCCCCTGTATCAGCCCGGGGACGTGCTGGCCTTTACGGCGAAGGTCATGGCGATGTGCACGGGCAACGTCCGGACCAAGGAGCAGATCAAGCCCGGCTTCTGGGCGAAGCTGCTGTCACCCCACGCCTCCGAAACCGTGGCGGGTATCGGCATGCACGATCCCTATAAGCTGCAGCTGGCCATCGAAATGGTCGGCGCGCCCCGGGTGGTCTTCGCCGCCGTCGCCTCCGCCCTGACCAAGCCCTTCGGGGTCAAGGGCGTCTTCTATAAAATCGTGGGCCCCGGCGTGGCCGGCATCGACGGCTTCTATTACCGCTCCTCCTTCGAGCGGTATCACGATCTGGCCCTGATCAACAATACCAACCCGGTGGAGCTGTGCGACGCCCTGGAAAAGGAAACCGGTGTGCCCGTGGTGCTGATGGACGCCAACGACATCGACCAGAATCAGCTGGGCAAATGCACGGACTTCCCCCTGACCGACGATCAGATTCAGGACGCCCTGGGGGATAACCCCTGCGGCCAGTCGGACGAGCTGACGCCCCTGATTCTGATCCGCCCCCTGGGGGACGCATGAGACATATTCCCGCCGCCAGCACCCTGTCCCTCCCGGTCCTGACCTTTGAGGAGGCCCTCCGGCCCACGAATCAGGATTATGACCGGGAGAAGTGGCTCTATGTGCCGGATCATTATTCCGAATACCGGTATATCCTGGGCACCCGCGGCCGGCGCCCGCTGATCTGCATCGGCGTCAATCCCTCCACCGCCATCCCCGGCCGGCTGGATAATACGCTGAAAAGCTGCGAGCGCATCGCCCTGGGAAACGGCTTCGATTCCTTTATCATGTTCAACGTCTATGCCCAGCGGGCCACGATCCCGGAGGATATGGACCGGGAGATGAATCCCCTGCTTCACGCCGAGAACATGAAGGCCTTCCGGTACGTCCTTGCCCGGAGCGGCGAATTCCCGGCGGTCTGGGCGGCCTGGGGTGCCGTCATCGCCAAACGGCCCTATCTTCCCGGCTGCGTGCTGGATATGGCGGCGGCGGGGCAGGAATATTCCGCCCGCTGGTTTACCGCCGGCCCCCGCAGCAAAGACGGGCATCCCCATCATCCCCTGTATTTGAAAAAGGACTCCAGGCTGGAGCCCTTCGAGGATCTGGAAGACTATCTGCATTCCCTGCAGCGGACCTGATTTTTAAACAGGGCTCCATCCCGGAGCCCTGTTCGTTTCTGTCGGTTCTCTCCCGTCCCCGCGGCGGGACATCAAAAAAAGGGCTCCCCGCCGGAGCCCTTTTGTAATCTGTCGTTTCCTTGCGGTCCCCGCGGCGGGGCCAGTCAGATAATCCCGTAGAGAGAACCGTATTTCTGCTTCAGGTATCCCGTATAGGCCCGGGGGTCCAGCGGACCGCCCATGGCGCCCTGCAGGATTTCCTGGGGCTTTTTCAGGCTGCCGAACCGGTGCACCTTTTCTCCCAGCCAGGCGGTGATCCCGCTGAGGTCGCCCCGGGACACCGGTCCCCACACGTCCATGTCCTTTTCCATCTGTCCCAGCATCTGCACCCCGTAGGCGCTGCCCAGGGCATAGGAGGGGAAATAGCCGAAGGAGCCGCCGCTCCAGTGGCTGTCCTGCAGGATGCCCCGCCGGTCGTCCGGCACGGTGACGCCCAGATATTTGTGGTAAAGCTCGTTCCACAGGCCCGGCAGCTCCGCCACCTTCAGGGATCCCTCGAAGATCCCCTTCTCGATCTCATAGCGGATCATCACATGCAGCGGATAGGTCAGCTCATCCGCCTCCGTCCGGATCAGGGAGGGCTGGGACCGGTTGATCCCCTGATACAGGGCGTCCTCCGTCACGCCTTCCATCTGCTCCGGGAAGCATTCCCGCATGATCTTCATCAGCGGCGTGCAGAAGGCCCGGCTCCGGGCGATCAGGTTCTCATAGAACCGGCTCTGGCTTTCGTGGATCCCCATGGTCACGCCGCCGGCCAGGCTGGTAAACTGCAGCTCGTCCGCCACTCCCAGCTCGTACAGGGCATGCCCGCCTTCGTGAATCACGCTGAACATGCTCTGGGAGGCGTCCTCCTCATGATAATGGGTCGTGATCCGGACGTCCCACTTGTTGGTTCCGTCGGTGAAGGGATGCTCCGTCTCCCCCAGGGTGCAGTTGTCCGGGTTCAGCCCCTCCAGCGCCATCACCTTTTCCGAGAAACGCCGCTGGGCGTCCACCGGCCAGACCTTGCTGCCGAAGTCAAACCCGATTTGCGGCTTTTTCGCGATCTCCTGAATCAGGGGCGTCAGCTCCTCCCGGATCGTCCGGAAGAAGGGATCCAGCATCTCCATGCTGGCTCCTTTTTCATAGGTATCCAGCAGCACGTCGTAGGCCGCCTTCTCTCCCTTTCCCTTGCGCTGGGCGAACCGCTTCTGATAATCGATCAGCTGCTCCAGCAGCGGTGCGAAGGAGGCGTAATCGCTCTTCACCTTCGCTTCATGCCACACGGCGCCGGCTTCGTTCAGCAGCCGCTGATACCCCACGTATTCCTCCATGGGCATGATATGCATGTCGTCGTATTCTTCCTTCAGCAGCTCCGCCTGGCGGCAGGTTTTCTCGTCCACCTGGTCCTTGTGCTGCAGAATCGTCTCCAGCACTTCCCCGGTTTCCGGGTTCACCATGGCTTTATAGCCCAGCTCGCTCAGATAGCTCAGGGTTTCTCCCCGGCCCCGCCAGGAATTCTTCGGCGCGGCTGTATAGCCGTCCACATACAGGATGCTCATGGCGTGGCGCAGGGCATAGGCTTCCTTTTCCATGGCCTCCAGCCGATTCAGTGCGGTTTTCAGTTCCATTGTCGATCATCCTTTCAAACTGATGTTGATTGTTCTCGTCCGCCCGTTCCGAACGGGCGGGCGGTTCTTTTCTGCTCCGGCCTCCGGCTTTTTTCATAAACCGGATGCCTGCTGTCCGCCCGCGCCCGTTCCGAACGGGCGGGCGGTTCTTTTCTGCTCCGGCCTCCGGCTTTTTTATAAGCCCAGAGGCTGCTTTTTGGGGGTTCCCGCCTTTCGCGGATAGATTCCGGGGGTTTTTTTGAGCTTCTCCGCCGCGAGCAGCATATGGTTCCAGTCCCGGCCCGCCACCGGCGCCTCTGACACTGCACTGAGACAGTATCCGCAGGAATATGTCAGATCGGTCATTGAG
>CAZMFY010000238.1:0-3937 GCA_964565635.1 uncultured Oscillospiraceae bacterium | reverse complement strand
CCAGCACGGTTTCCGGATATTCCGCCGCGCCGGTAACCACCGGCATCGGGTCAATCTGCTGCGTATTGACGATGATCTTCCCGCCTTTTTTCAGGCTCGCCGCGTACCGGGCCGCTTCCAGCTTTTCGAAGCTGATGATAAAGTCGCATTCTCCCTCCGTGACGATGGGAGACCAGACCTTCTCCCCGTACCGAACGTACGTGACCACGCTGCCGCCCCGCTGGCTCATGCCGTGGACTTCGCTGACCTTCACGTCATATCCCTCGCCGATCAGCAGGTTTCCCAGCAGCTTGCTGGCCAGCAGGCTTCCCTGGCCGCCCACGCCGACAATCATGATGCTTGTGGTTTTCATCAGGCTTCCTCCCCCTCTCCGATCGCCTCAAAAGGACAGAGCTGCGGGCATACGCCGCAGCCGACGCACAGGGTCGCATCGATATGGGCCTTGCCGTTCTTCATGGAAATGGCCGGGCAGCCCAGGCCCATACACCTGCGGCAGGAACGGCATTTCGCCGGATCCACCCGGAGAGGCTTCTTGGGCTTTACGTACTTCAGCAGGACGCAGGGGCGCCGGGAGATGATCACGCTGGGCTCTTCCGCCGCCAGCTCCTCCCGGACCGCCTGTTCGCAGGCCTTGAGATCGTACGGATCCACCACCCGTACCCGGCGGATGCCCAGAGCCCTGCAGAGGGCCTCCAGATCCACCTTGGCGGCCGGGTCTCCCTTGATGTTATAACCGGTCGTCGGATTCTGCTGATGGCCGGTCATGCCGGTGATGGAATTATCCAGAATGATCACCGTGGAATTGGTGGCATTATAGGCAATATTGACCAGGCCCGTCATGCCGGAGTGCATGAAGGTGGAATCTCCGATCACGGCCACGGTCTTCTTCTCCGTCTCCCCGGCTCTGGCCAGGTTAAAGCCGTGAATTCCGCTGACGCTGGCGCCCATGCACAGGGTGGAATCCAGCGCGTTCAGCGGCGCCACGGCGCCCAGCGTATAGCAGCCGATATCTCCCAGCACGGTGATGTGGTTCTTCGCCAGGGTATAGAACATTCCCCGATGCGGGCATCCCGCGCACATCATGGGCGGCCGGCCCGGTACGGCCGAGGGCTTTCCCTGGGCTTCCGGCGCTTCCCGGAAGGCGATCCCCTCCTTCTGAAACGCTTCCCGAATCGTCTGCTGGCTGAATTCGCCCACGGGGCTGAAGATTTCCTTTCCCACGCAGTCGATCCCCATGGAACGCACGCAGCTTTCGATGACGGGATCCAGCTCCTCGATGATATACAGCTTCTCCACCGAGGCCGCGAAATCCCTGATCATCTTTTCCGGCAGGGGATAGGGCATGCCGATCTTCAAGACGGAAACGCTGTCTCCGAAGACCTCCTTCACATACAGATAGCTGCACCCGCTGGTGATGATGCCGATTT
Source organism: uncultured Oscillospiraceae bacterium (assembly GCA_964565635.1). GTDB lineage: Bacteria > Bacillota > Clostridia > Christensenellales > Aristaeellaceae > Aristaeella. The sequence goes on along the minus strand of CAZMFY010000238.1, from coordinate 2,510 downwards.
TGCTTCCCCGGTTTTCCACCCGGTTATACATGCAGTTTTCCGCCAGAGCCCGCAGCTTTCCGGTGCGCTCCTCGACCTGGGGATGCTTCGCCTTGGCATAGGCCGGCATCATAATATATTTGGCCGGCTGCTTCACATAGTCCTTGAGCGGCGTTTCCTCCCGCTCGCCCATCTCCACCAGGCACTGGCTGTGGGCGATGCGGGTGCACATCCGCAGCAGCACCGGGGTATCATATTCCTCGCTCAGGGCAAAGGCCGAGCGGGCGAAGGCATAGGCTTCCGCGCTGTCGGAGGGCTCCAGCATGGGCACCTTGGCTCCCATGGCATAGTGCCGGGAATCCTGCTCGTTTTGAGAGGAATGCATCGCGGGATCATCCGCTACGCAGATCACCATGCCGCCCGTTACGCCCGTATAGCTCAGGGTAAAAAGCGGATCCGCCGCCACGTTCAGCCCCACGTGCTTCATGGCGCAGGCCGACCGGGCGCCGGCCAGGCTGGCGCCGAAGGCCACCTCGCAGGCCACCTTTTCGTTCGGCGCCCATTCCGTATGAATATCATCATGCTTTGACAGAAATTCCGTAATCTCCGTCGAAGGCGTCCCGGGATAGGAACTGATCACCCGCAGCCCGCCGTGATACAGCCCCCAGGCCACCGCTTCGTTTCCAATCAGCAGCTTTTTCAACGTCTGTCCTTCCCTTCTGCCCTGCCGCGCAGGTATCCGTACTTATACGGCGTCCATTATATCCCCTTTTTCCGATTCCTGTCACCTGCTTTTCTGTCTTTTGATTGCTTTTTCAGCCTCTTTTTCCCGGTTCGATTCGCCATGCGCTTCATTTTTCGGTATAATAAAACGATTCAATCTGAAAGGGGGCGCTGCTGATGCAGATCTGGACCGTGCAGCCGGAGGAAGACGGCCGCACGCTGCGGGATATCCTGCTGAATTCCATGCATCTGTCCTGGTCCGCCCTGAAGAGTGCCAAATGGAACGGGCAGATCCTGCGCAACGGACTGGCGGGACGCATGCGGGACAAAGTACAGGCGGGGGATCGGCTGGAAGTCATTTTTCCGGAAAAATCCCCGGTCTATCAGCCCAGGCCCTGCCCCCGGCCCCTGACGGTCCCCTGGGAGGATGAATACCTGCTGGTGGTCGACAAGCCTCCCGCGCTGGCCAGCCAGAGCAGCCGGAATCAGCCCGACGATTCCCTGGAAAACGCGGTTTTCAGCTATCTGGGCTGTCCGGAAGGATTCATCTACCGTCCGGTAAACCGATTGGATAAAGGAACCGGGGGACTCATGGTCATCGCCCGGGACGGCCATACCCAGGATCTGCTTCAGCGGCAGCTGCATACCGATGCCTTTCTCCGGGAATATCTGGCCCTGACGGAGGGCGTTCCCGATCCGCCGGAGGGCCTGATTGATCTCCCCATGGAAAAGGAGGACGCGGCCAGTGTCCGGCGGGTCATCCGGGCGGACGGGAAGCCGGCCCGCACCTGGTATCGGGTTCTGGGCAGCGAACGCGGCAGGGCGCTGGTGCGGCTGCGGCTGGATACGGGCCGGACCCATCAGATCCGGGTGCATCTTGCGGCGATCGGCTGTCCGGTCTGCGGAGACTTCCTGTACGGCACGGAGCTGCCGGAGGAATTTCCCCGCTGCTTCGCCCTTCACAGCGCCTTTCTCACCCTGCGCCATCCCATCACGGGGGAAACCCTGTCTCTCTCCTCCCTTCCCCCCTGGGCGGATTCCGCCCGGGCCGGTGAATAGGATCCCCGGGGGAGGGCTCCGCCCCGGTTTTCCCCGGCGGCGTGCGTGCGGACCGATGCATAAAGGCTTCTGCGCCGATCTCCCCCCCGTCTTTCCATCAAAACAGGCTCCCGGATTCCTCCGGAAGCCTGTTTTATTGTTTTCCCGTCCGCTGTCTGAGGAGCGTCCCCGCCACAGCGCCGCCCCCGGGCCGGCGGGGCGCCGGCCTCAGGATTTGTTCTGGCTATCCACCAGGCCCTCCCCGCCATAACGTTTGCGCAGCAGGGGCTTTTCAATCTTTCCGGTGGCGTTCCGCGGCACCGGCGCCAGAATAATTTTCCGGGGCCGCTTATACCGCGGCATGCCCTGGCAGAATTCGTTGATATCCTCCACCGTGCAGTCCACCCCGGGCACCAGCTCCACGATCGCCGCGGCGATTTCTCCCAGCCGGGCGTCCGGCAGCCCGATCACGGCCACATCCTTGATGGGCTTGAAGGCCGCCATGAAGTTCTCGATCTCCACCGGATACAGGTTCTCTCCGCCGGAGATAACCACATCCTTCTTTCTGTCCACCAGATAGATGAATCCTTCCTCATCCATCCGGGCCATATCCCCGGTCAGCAGCCAGTCTCCCTTCAGCGTTTCCGCCGTGGCCTGGGGATTGTGATAATAGCAGACCATGACGCCGGGGCCCTTCAGGGCCAGCTCGCCCACCTGCCCCTGGGGCACGTCCCGCATATTGCCGTCTACGATCCGCACCTCCCAGCCGT
>CAZMFY010000237.1:0-3952 GCA_964565635.1 uncultured Oscillospiraceae bacterium | reverse complement strand
ACCATCTGCAATGATTTTGGAGCCCAAGAAAATAAAGTCTGTCACTGTTTCCATCGTTTCCCCATCTATTTGCCAGGAGGTGACCGGTTTTTTTGATTAACCCTGCTTCTGCTTGTGCTTCGGATTTTCGCAGATGACCATCACGCGGCCCTTGCGCTTAATGATCTTGCACTTTTCGCAGATCGGCTTCACAGACGGACGAACTTTCATGTGTCCTCTACCTCCTTTATGGAATCACCATTCCCCGCTTCGGAGAAAGATACGGTCAATTCTTGCTGCGCCAGGTGATCCGCCCGCGGGTCAGATCATAGGGCGACAGCTCAATGGTAACCTTATCCCCGGGATAAATCCGGATAAAATTCATCCGCATTTTTCCGGAGATATGCGCCAGAATCTGGTGGCCGTTCTGCAGCTCCACCTGAAACATGGCATTCGGCAGGGCTTCAATAACCTTACCTTCCATTTCGATTACGTCGCTCTTGGACAAAATCAGCCCTCCTCGCACAGCGAACGTTCTGGCACAAATCCGTTCATTTCCAGCGCTCTTCTCAGATCACTGTCCTGAATCCTTCCGCCTTCAGAACGGATTGCGCTTAAGTTTACCACAATTGGCGTTGCGTGTAAATGCCTGGTTTTCTTTTTTTTTCGATGTTCCAGCGTATGCTTTCTTCCGTCAGCGATCATCACATAATCGGATGAAAGCTGTTCCAGAATCACGAAATATCCCTTTCGATCCCGTCCCTGGATGCTCTGAACGATACGGCCTGCTTCAAAGGAAAAAGGTTCTTTCAAACTTCATTCCTCCTCCGGGTCTTCCGCCAGATAGGAAATCATGGGATATCCTTTCCCGTTCATCGGAGCAGTTTCCCAGTCAAAACCGGGCAGCGTCAGAATATCAGGATATCCGGATGAATTAATGGCAATCGTATGCTCATAGTGGGAACAAAGGAGATGATCTCTGGTCCTTACAGTCCAGCCGTCCGGGTCATTCAGAATATGCCAGTCGCCCTGAACGATCATAGGCTCCACGGCAATGGTCATTCCCGGACGAAGCCTGAGTCCCCGTCCCGGTTCTCCGTAGTTGAAGACCGATGGATCCTCATGCATTTCCCTTCCGATGCCATGACCGGTGTAATCCCTGATCGGCTGGAATCCGTAGCTCCGGGCATGGGCATCCACCGCATGCCCAACGTCACCCAGCCGATTTCCGTTGACACACTGGCGTATTCCGTCCCAGAAGCATTCCTCTGTGGCGATAATAAGCCGCTTCGCTTCCGGGCTGATGGCGCCAACTCCCGCCGTAAAGGCGGAATCCGCCTGCCAGCCGTCCAGAAGCAGTGTACAGTCTACCGTGATGATATCCCCTTCACGGAGAACCTGCGTATCACTGGGGATTCCATGTACAACCACATCATTGATGCTGGCACAGATGGAACAGGGATATCCCTGATATCCTTTTTCGGAGGGAATTCCGCCGCCCTTTCGGATCAGCTGCTCTGCCAGAACATCCAGATCCGCTGTGGTCATTCCGGGCTGAATGGCTTCTCTGACCTGACACTCCACTTCATAAAGAAGCTTTCCCGCATCCCGCATCTTCTGGATTTGCGCTGGATTCTTAATGCTGATCATGCATTCGCTCCCAGCGCCTTCAGAATTGCGGCGGTGGTATTGTCCATACCCTGAGCGCCGTCGATCTTCTGAAGCAGGTTTTTCTTCTCATAGTATCCGATCAGCGGAGCGGTCTGGTCATGATATACCTTCAGTCTGGCCAGCACGGTTTCAGCCTTGTCGTCATTCCGCTGGATCAGCTCTTCGCCGCAGTTGGCGCAGTGGGTTTCCCCGTTCAGCATGCTTAAATGATAGGTCGCGCCGCACTTGACGCAGACCCGCCGTCCGCTGAGACGGTCCACCAGCACCTGATCCGCAACATCAATGTCGATCACATGATCGATAACCGCAAAGGTATCCAGGGCTTCAGCCTGAGGAACGGTGCGAGGGAAGCCGTCCAGAATATATCCGTTCCGGCAGTCTTCCTGCTGCAGCCTTTCCTTGACGATGTCGATAATCACTTCATCCGGAACAAGCTGACCGGCGTCGATAAAGCTTTTCGCTTTCTTCCCTGTTTCCGTTCCTTCCTTCATCGCCCGGCGAAGAATATCACCGGTTGAAATCTGAGGAATATTCAGCGCTGTGCAGATTTTCTGTGCCTGAGTGCCTTTTCCGGCCCCGGGAGGTCCAAGAAAAATAATATTCATTCTACCGGTCTCCTTTCTTCTTTCACGAAACGAAGGAGCGAGGCAAATCCTCGCCCCTTCGGGATTCTGCGATGAAAGAATCACATAAATCCAACGTTATCCATATCCATATCGATGCCGCGGATACTCATCTCGCCCTGCAGCGTCCGGATCGTCTCCAGAGAAACGCTCACAGCGATCAGAATAGAGCTGGCCGCGAATGGAACCTGAACGCCGGCCAGCCGCAGCAGCAGCGTAGGCACCGCGCTCAGAATCGCCAGGAACAGGGCCGCGAACAGGTTCAGCCTGTTCATGACGTTCTGCAGATACTGGCGAATATTCTTGCCGCGCTGTCCGGGAATCACCGCACCTTGCTGCTGCAGCTGCTCAGCCTGCTGTTTGGGATCAAAGCTGATGCTGGAGTAGAAGAAGGTGAAGGCGATAATCAGCAGCGCGCTGATGATCATATACCATACGGAACCGGTGTACATATTCAGCCGCCAGAACTGGGTGAACCAGCCGTTGGCCTGAGGATCCACCAGCTGCGCGATGGTTCCGGGGAAAGCCAGGAAGCTGTAGGCAAAGATCAGGGGAAGCACGCCAACGGAAACCACTTTCAGGCTCATATGGGTGCTCTGGCCGCCGTATACCCGGCGTCCCTTCACCTGCTTTGCAATCTGCAGCGGAATCCGACGTTCGCCCAGCTCCACAAAGGTCACAACGACCGTCATCAGCACGGTGGTCACAATGATCACCAGCAGATTGATCCAGCCGGAGGTGGTCCCTGTGTTGGCCGCGGTATTAAACCCGGAAATGATGCCGTTGAACAGATTGGAAATGATACCGACGAAGATCAGCAGACTGATCCCGTTTCCGATTCCTTTCTCGGTAATCCGTTCACCGATCCACATCGCCAGGGCAGTACCGCCGGACATGCTGACACCCACCAGCAGGTAATTCAGCCATCCGCTCTTGATATAGCCCAGTCCGCGGACCAGACCAATCGCCTGCAGCGCAGCCAGACCCACGGTTACGTACCGGGTAATCCGGTTGATCTTCTGCCGTCCGTCCTCCTCCTTGGAGAGTCTCTCCAGAGCAGGAATCGCAATGGTCAGCAGCTGCATAATAATGCTGGCGTTAATGTAAGGCGTAATACCCATCGCCATCAAGGTCATCTGGCTGAAGTTATTACCGGTCATCATGTTGACCAGCTCCAGCAGCGGATAATCATTGATGTTGTTGGCGGTCATAACCCGGGCGGCGTCAACGCCGGGAGCCGGAATCACGCCCACCAGACGGTAAAGCACAAGCATCAGGAAGGTATAAATAATCTTCTTGCGGATCTCAGCGATTTTCCACATCTTGCGGATGTTTTCAATCATGTCAGATCACCTCGGCTTTCCCACCAACGGCCTCAATCTTTTCCTTCGCGCCGGCAGTAAACTTGTTCGCCTGCACGGTCAGTTTCTTCGTCAGGTCCCCGTTGCCCAGGATCTTGACGCCGTCCAGGGTCTTTCTGATGATTCCGGCTTCCAGAAGCATCTCCACGGTCACCGTCGCGCCGTCCTCGAAGCATTCCAGCCGCTCCACGTTCACCTCGGCATACTCGGTGCCGAAGATGTTGTTGAAGCCGCGCTTCGGAATACGACGGTACAGGGGCATCTGGCCGCCTTCAAATCCGGGTCTCTTGCCGCCGCCGCTGCGGGCCTTGGCGCCCT
>CAZMFY010000236.1:0-3968 GCA_964565635.1 uncultured Oscillospiraceae bacterium | reverse complement strand
CTGCCGCCGGGCCCCGCCGAAGGCAAAGGCGTCGGAAACCGCTCCGTCCTTTTTTACGACCCGGTGACAGGGAATGATCCCCGGCTGCGGATTGGCGTGCAGCGCATATCCCACCACCCGGGCCAGCCGCCTGCTGCCGGCCGCCTCCGCAACCTGGCCGTACGTGGCCACGCTCCCCTCCGGAATCAGCTTCACAGCCTCATAGATTCGTTCAAAGGTCGTCATCTCGTTTTCCGTTCCTCCCCCCGTCCGGCGCTCCGCTGCTTCCTGCCCTGTTGGGCGCCCGCGCAGCAGCAGGCCGGCTTTCTTTCACGGCCGGTTTGCTCAGAACAGATCCAGCATGCTGTCCAGATAGATTTCCTCCCGCACCCGCAGCTGCCATTCCGGCTTCACCAGGTAATACAGCAGCATTTCCAGCACCACGGCGCTGCCCAGCTCCCGCCCCTCAATCTTGAAGTGAGAAAAGCCCTTCGGCAGGAACAGGTTCCGGATCTCCTCCCGGCCGATGAAATCCGGACTATTCATCGCGTCCGAAAACCGGTATCCCCTTCCGGCCGTGGGGGAAGCGCACGGGTGCTCCTCCTCCGTCTCTCCCAGGTTTCTCCGGCTCACGTTTTCATAGCACGCCTTCCGTTCCCTGCACCCTGCCCAGCAGCACTCGTTGCACAGCAGTTCCACTTTCTTTTTCTTCATCTCCGGCAGCGCGTTCAGCCGCTCCCGTTCCCGGTTCAGCCGGAAGTCCGGCACCACATACCGGAATTCCTCCCGTTCCAGCTCATCCTCCAGCTGGCGGAAATCCCTCAGCACCTTCGTCGTGGAGGAGACGAAATACAGCCCGGGATATTTTTTTCGCAGATCCTCCAGCAGCAGCTCCGAGGTCACGATCACCCCGCCGCCGTTTTTCTCCGCCATCGCGCACAGGGCGTTGCACTGCCTGTCCGCCAGATGCTCCTCCCGCAGCAGGCAGTTGCTGAAGGTCAGGCATGGGGAAATGCTGAATTCCCGTGCCAGCGACATCGCGGCCGTCCCCTGCGCTTCTCCCGTTCCCACACGGCCTCCGTCCCACAGGCACCCGGCCGGGGCCCCGTATATGGAGCGGATTCCGCACCATTCATAAAAGAATTCCCGATGCTCCCGGAAAAGCGTCAGAAAAGCCCTGTATAATTCTACAAATTCAAACAGCCCCGGCAGATGAAACCAGGCTTTTCCGCCGTCCGCCTCATGCATCTCCGATTTCCTCCGCCCTGCTTTCGGCACGCCGGAACTCCCGGAACCATTCCAGAACCCGGTCGATCCCGTCCTCGGACAGCACGCCCCGCTTCAGTTCCGCCGGCAGCATCCCGTTTTCGTCGGCTTCGAAGTCCTCCATCCATTCCGGGCTTGTGTAGTATTGCTCCAACTGCGCCAGATCCTTCCCCAGCTCCCCGCACGCATGCCGAGCCTCCTCGTACCGCCGCGCCGCCGCTTCCGCCCGGTCCAGTATTTCCTCATACTTTCTGATTCGTTCGATCCTGTCCATCCGATCTTGCTCCTTCAGCTTCTTCTTTCATGGCTGTCCTGCTCCGGGCGGGTCACCCTTCATGCCTCCTTCAGCCGTTCCAGCCACCGGGAACCAGGCCCGGGATCCGCACGCGGCTCCCCCGTAAAGGCACCTGCCCTTTTTCCACTTCTCAGCGCGCCGCCATTGTATCATGCCTTCCCGAAGAGTGGCAACCCGGTTCCTCGCAGCCTCTGCCTGTCCATGAAGGGTGCTGCCCCCTCCAGGATCGCGAGGTTCGGATCACACCCGGCACGAAAAAGACGTCAGCCATTCTGACTGACGCCCTGATGTTCCCTGACCCGTTCTCCTACAGCCATTTTTTCCTTTTGAAAAGGATCAGACAGCAGACGATCACCGCGGCGCTCACCACAAAAACAGCCAGGTAACCGTAGCGCCATTCCAGTTCGGGCATATATCGGAAATTCATGCCATACCAGCCCGCGATAAGCGTCAGCGGCATGAAGATGGTCGTAATGACGGTAAGCAGCGTCATGGTCTTATTCTGACGGACTTCCAGCTGTGTATTGTGAAGATCCCGTACCTGAACCGTATAATCGCGGAGCGAAGTTGCCGTGCTGTGCCGCCTGATCATATAATTCATGAAAAGGTGGATATAGCGCAGGTTCTCTTCACGGAAGAAGCCGTTCTCATTCTCCTCCAGTTCCTGCGTCATATCGATGAGCTGCTCATAGTGCACAAGCAGACTGCGGATATCGCTGCAGATCTCGTTAACCCGGGCCAGATTACCCTGACCGTTTGAAGATAAGACCTCATCCTCGATCTGATTCAGCTCGGATTCGTAGCGCTCCAGGATCGACAAGTCGCGTACAACGATCTGTTCCAGAAAATCATGCAGGAAGCGTTCCAGGCTCGGCTCTCTCCAGTGCTTCGTCCGTCTGATGGAGCCGATCATCTGCTCCGCTTTGCCGCTGTCGTCAATAAAAACGATGCCTTTTTCGTCCAGGACAAAGGTAAAGCAGAATTCGTTTTCTCTCAGATTGTCCCGGTCGGGGATCTGAAAGGATCCGGTCAGCGAGTCGTAGTTGACCTCCGCCTTGGTGTTATGGATATCCCGGGTATCCAGATCCAGATCGATCCCCATATCGAAGCTCTCCCGCTCCCGCTCCCATTCAGCCGTTGTCAGCACGGCGACGAACTGCGCCGTCTTATTCCCGGAAATATCCGCCTTTTCGCAGGGCTGAATGGTCTCTTTTAACAGATAGTACTGCATGGTCTCTTTTGTCCCCCATAAATTGGTATCTTTCGTTGTTTCATGAAACGGAAGCCTGTCCCCTGCCTCGAGCGAATGCCTCCGATCCGCGCGAAGAGGTCCTGTTTCTGTTTTTCAGTCCCGCTCTGCCCATCTCTCCGGCAGAAAGCATACCACCATCGGCACAAGCTTCGGCAGGGCCAGGGCTTATTTTCTCCGGCGCTCGAACATCTTGGCCAATCCGCCCTCCGCTGTCTCCCGGAAACGCTGGTTCATGCTGATGCCCGTTTCGTACATCGTGCGAACAACGATGTCAAAGGAGATGCGCTGTGTGTCTCCGAGAAAGCTCGCCAGATCACAGGCGTCCATCGCCCGCCGGGCGGCCACCGCGTTGCGCTCGATGCAGGGCACCTGTACCAGCCCGCAGATCGGATCGCACGTAAGTCCCAGATGGTGCTCCAGGGCGATCTCCGCCGCGTGCTGGATCTGGCTGGTGCTGTGGCCGTAAAGGTAGGCCAGGGCCGCCGCGGCCATGGAACAGGCGGAGCCTACCTCCGCCTGACAGCCGCATTCCGCGCCTGATATCGAGGCGTTCTGCTTGATAATATTGCCGAAAAGGCCCGCAACGGCCAGCCCGCGCAGAATATCGTCATCGGAAAAGCCATTGGTTTCCTGCGCGTAGCGCAGGACGGCGGGCAGAATTCCGCAGGACCCGCAGGTCGGCGCGGTTACAATCGTACCGCAGTCCGCATTCTGCTCGCTGACCGCAAAAGCGTAGGCGGAGAGAATCCTGATTTCCCGGACCTGCGGCAGTTCGTTCTCCGTGTTTTGATTGTACAGAAGCTTCGCCTTCCGCAGAATATGCAGTCCCCCGGGAAGCTCTCCCTCCCGCCGGATGCCTTCCTCAATGGCATTTTTCATGGTATCCCAGACTTCTTTCAGGAACGGCCAGATTTCTTCCCCTTCATTGAATTCCACATATTCCGCCAGATTCAGCCCCCGGAACCGCAGAAACTGCTCCACCTCCGCATAGGTATTCTCCGGATCAACCTCCGGCGGCTCCAGCTCCGGCTGGCCTTCAACGCGAATATCGCCGCCCCCGACGGACAATACCCGCAGCTGATCCGTGACCCGTCCGCCGCTGATGGCTTCAAAGTCCATGGTATTCGGATGCGGCAGCCCCGCGGGCGATTCTGTCGCGAAAACGATCTCCGCCGG
>CAZMFY010000235.1:0-3979 GCA_964565635.1 uncultured Oscillospiraceae bacterium | reverse complement strand
GGCATGCACCCCCAGGCCGATGTCCGTGGAAATCATGGTGGGCCGGATATACAGGCTGGTTCCGTCCCGATGGGGCACCCAGTCCGCGTCCGTTTTCACCAGGGTTTTCAACCCTTCCAGGGCCGTTTCTTCGTCCAGCGCGGGCATCCCCATCCGCATCGCGCTGCGGGTCATCCGGGCCAGGTTGTCCGCCGGCCGGAACATCTGCAGCCCGCCGTCCTCCCTGCGGTAGCACTTCAGGCCTTCGAAAATCGCCTGGCCGTAATGAAGCACCATCGAGGCGGGATCCATGTCAAAGGCGCCGTAGGGCACCACCCGGGGATTGATCCAGCCCTTCCCCTCCTCATAGTTCATCAGAAACATGTGATCCGTAAAGATTCTTCCAAAGCCGAGGGCGCCCTCGTCCTGGGGCTTGGCTTTCGGATGCTGGTTCAGGGTGACCTGGATTTCCTTCATGTTTGTAAGCTCCTTTTCCTGTTCTTTATCTGCATGGCGATATTCCGTTCTCTCTGGATTCCCGGCCGGTTTCCCCGAGCGGGCTTTCGCTCCGTAAAGCACGTCCATTATATGCGTTTCGCCTTTTCATTTCAAGCCGTTGAAGCATTTCCCTTCCATTTTTCCCCCGTATTTTTTCTGTTCTTTGTTCTCTTGACGCTCCCCTGGAAAAGTTGTATCATCAACATGGAGAAAGGGGCCGTTTTTCCCCCGCTTTTCCCATTTTGAAAAGAACGAATGGAGGACTGTCCATGGAACGTCTGACCGCCGCGCTGACTCCCGCTCCCTGCCGCCCCGTGAAGGTGCTGCAGTTCGGGGAAGGAAACTTTCTTCGGGCCTTTGTGGATTATATGATCGATATCGCCAACGAGCAAACGGATTTTAACGGCTCCATCGTGCTGGTGAAGCCCATTGCCTTCGGGAATCTGGATCGCTTCCATGAGCAGGACTGCCGCTACACGGTGATCCTCCGGGGCCTGGAAAACGGGGAGCGCGTTGAAAAAACGAGGCTGATCACCTCCGTGTCCGACGCGGTGGACGCCATTGCGGAATACGAAAAATACGCCGCCTACGCCAAGGAAGACTCCCTTCGGTTTATTGTCTCCAATACCACGGAAGCCGGCATCGTGCTGGATCCGGAGGATCAGTTTGATCTCTGCCCGCCCCGCTCCTATCCCGGAAAGCTGACCAAATTCCTGTACGAACGGGCTGTTCACTTCGATTTCGCGGAGGACAAGGGGCTGATCATGCTCCCGGTGGAGCTGATTGACGATAACGGCATTATGCTGAAAAAGTGCGTCCTGGAGCTTGCGAAGATCTGGCAGCTGGGAGACCGGTTTACCGCCTGGCTGGAAAGCGCCTGCATCTTTACCTCCACGCTGGTCGACCGGATCGTCACGGGCTATCCCCGGGATGACGCGGCCCAGCTCTGCGAGACGCTGGGATACGAGGATCAGCTGCTGGATACGGCGGAGCCCTTCGGTCTGTGGGTCATCGAAAGCCCGAAGGATCTCTCCGGCGAGCTTCCCCTTCCCGCCTGCGGGCTGCCGGTGATCTATACGGATAACCAGAAGCCCTACAAGCAGCGGAAGGTGCGCATCCTGAACGGCGCCCATACCTCCTTCGTTCCCGCCGCCTTCCAGCTGGGATATGATATCGTGCTGGACGCCATGAACGACCTGCTGGTCGCCTCCTTCATGCATGATACGCTGCATGAGGAAGTGATCCCCACCCTGACGCTGCCGAAGGAGGATCTCCTCTCCTTCGCCGATGCGGTCACCCAGCGGTTCCGCAATCCCTTCATCAAGCACGCCCTGCTCTCCATCTGCCTGAATTCCGTATCCAAATGGCGGGCCCGGTGCATGCCTTCCCTCCTGGTTTATCAGCAGCAGACCGGCACGCTTCCGGCCCGGCTCACCTTCTCCCTGGCGGCCCTGATCAGCCTGTACCGGGGCGGCGTGCTGAAGGACGGCAAGCTGGAATGCCTGCGCGGCGGCGAGCCCTATACCCTGCAGGACGACGGAGCGGTGCTTTCCTTCTTCGACGCCAACAGGGATACCCCCGCCGAAGCCCTTGCGAAAGCCTTTATCGAACGGGAAGACTTCTTCGGTCCCGATCTGAAAGCCGTTCCCGGCTTTGAGGAGGCGGTAGCCTGCTATCTGAAGGAAATCGAGGAAAAGGGCGTACGCGCCGTGATGGAAAAACATTTTGCCTGATGATCTCTTCCAGGCCGGCGGTTTCCGCCGGCCTGATTTTGAATGAACAAAGGAGGATTGCCCCATGCCGTCCGTTCTGCGCATCAATTCCGCGGATAATGTCGCCGTCGCCCTGGAGCCGCTGGCCGCCGGTACCGCGCTGTCCCTGCCCGGCCTCTCCCTGACAGTCCTGGAGGACATCCCCGCAGGCCATAAAATTGCCCTGTTCGACATTCCGGAAGGGGAAAACATCATCAAATACGGGTTCCCCATCGGCCATGCCACCCGTCCCATTTCCCGGGGAAGCCACGTCCATATCCAGAACCTGAAAACCAATCTTTCCGAAACCCTTTCCTATACCTGGAATCCGGCGCCGGAAGCCGAGCTGCCCCAGGTATCCCCCCGCACCTTCCTGGGCTATCCCCGGAAGAACGGCCGGGTAGGCATCCGCAACGAACTCTGGATTCTGCCCACCGTAGGCTGCGTGAATAACATCGCCTCTCAGCTGGAGCGGAAATATCAGGATCTGGTGGGGCCCGGCATCGACCATGTGCATGCCTTCCCGCACCCCTACGGCTGCTCCCAGATGTCCGAGGACCAGGAGAATACCCGCCAGATTCTGGCGGATCTCTGCTGCCATCCCAATGTGGGCGGGGTGCTGCTGCTGGGGCTGGGCTGCGAAAACAGCTCGATTGAAGAGATTAAAAAGCATTTCCCCGCCGACGCGGAAACCGACCGGATGCGCTTTCTCATCTGCCAGCAGGTGGAAGATGAGATGGAGGCGGCCGGAAAGCTGATTCTGGAACTGGCGGAGCAGATGCGGGGCGAGTCCCGGGTTCCCTGCCCCGCCTCCAAGCTGGTGGTCGGGCTGAAGTGCGGCGGAAGCGACGGTTTCTCCGGCATTACCGCCAACCCGGTGGTGGGCGGCTTCAGCGACCGGATGGCCGCCCTGGGCGGGTCCACCATCCTGACGGAGGTTCCGGAAATGTTCGGGGCGGAGACGATCCTCATGTCCCGCTGCCCCACGAAGGAGCTGTTTGAAAAGACCGTCTCCCTGATCAACAATTTTAAACGGTATTATCAGGAAAACCATCAGACCATCTATGAGAATCCTTCCCCCGGCAACAAGGCCGGCGGCATCTCCTCTCTGGAGGATAAAGCCCTGGGCTGCACCCAGAAGAGCGGCTTCTCCCCCGTCCGCGGCGTACTAGCCTACGGCGAGCGGGTCACCGAGCCGGGGCTGAATCTGCTTTCCGCTCCCGGGAACGACCTGGTGGCTTCCACCGCGCTCTCCGCTTCCGGCGCCAACATGGTGCTCTTTACCACCGGAAGAGGCACCCCCTTCGCTTCCCCGGTTCCCACCATGAAAATCGCCACCAACCCCACCCTGGCCGCCTTCAAGGCCAACTGGATCGATTTTGCGGCGGGAGACCTGCTCAAGGGCAAAACCCTGGACGAGCTGGCCGACGCCCTGCTGGATCTGGTGCTGGAGGTCGCCTCCGGAAAGGAAGTCGTCAGCGAGGCCCGGGGCTTCCACGACCTGGCTATCTTCAAAACCGGCGTCACCCTCTGACGGCGCTCCGGCCCTTTTCCGGGCCGCGGCGGATCCGCTTCGCATCTCATTCGTACACAAGCATCAGCCCCTTCGGCCGGAAGGGGTTGATGCCGGAACGAAAAAGAATCCCCGCAGAAGTTCATTCTGCGGGGATTTCTGATGAGGTGCCATCCAGATTCGAACTGGAGAATAAAGGTTTTGCAGACCTTCGCCTTACCACTTGGCTATGGCACCG
>CAZMFY010000234.1:3845-4088 GCA_964565635.1 uncultured Oscillospiraceae bacterium | reverse complement strand
CCTGTCCAAAACCGCCGGCTACACCGGCACGCGGCTGGGCTATACCGTGATTCCGAAGGAGCTGGAGCGCGGGGGCCTTTCCCTGAACGCCATGTGGGTTCGCAACCGCACCACGAAGACCAACGGCATCTCCTATATTCTCCAGCGGGGCGGCGCCGCGGTATTCACGGAGGAGGGACAGCGCCAAATCCATGAAAACATCCGGGTGTACAGGGAAAACGCCCGCTGCCTCATGCGGGCGCT
>CAZMFY010000234.1:0-3831 GCA_964565635.1 uncultured Oscillospiraceae bacterium | reverse complement strand
CAGCGGGATCAAAAGCTCCATCCGCAGATATATGTCCCAACCGATGCCTTCCTAGAGAGGTGGGGCGGAAGAAACGCGCCCTATATCTGGATGCGCTGTCCCGACGGCATGGGAAGCTGGGCCTTTTTTGACCTGCTTCTCCATGAGATCCAGGTCGTTGGAACCCCCGGCGCGGGCTTCGGCGCCTGCGGCGAAGGCTTTTTCCGGTTCTCCACCTTCGGCGATCCCGCCGATACGCGGGAGGCCGCCGCGCGGCTGCTGAGGCTGCTGAAAAAATAAAAACTGACAGAAACCGGAGGATGATCATATGTGTTCTATCCTTGGAATGACCGGCGCCCGTTTTCCCCGGGACCTGGTAAAAACCTGTTTCGACCGGACCATTTCGCGCGGTCCTGACATGAGCCGGATGGTGGATATTCCCGGCGGCCTGCTCGGATTCCACCGGCTGGCCATCATGGGCCTGCACGAGGAGGGCATGCAGCCCTTCCGGCTGGAGGATGATTACGTGGTCTGCAACGGGGAACTGTACGGCTTCCGGCCCCTGCGGGCGCGGCTGATGAAAACCTGGCCGATCAGAAGCGAATGCGACTGTGAAATCCTGCTGCCGCTCTATCGGGAGTACGGCGTGGAAATGTTCAAAACCCTGGACGCGGAATTCGCCCTGGTTCTCTGGGACGGCCGGCAGCAGAAGCTGATCGCCGCCCGGGACCCGATTGGCATCCGCCCCCTGTATTACGGGGAGGTCCGGGGTGGCGGAACCGCCTTTGCCAGCGAACCGAAAAACCTGATCGGCATGTGCGACAAGATCCTCCCCTTCCCGCCCGGGCATTACTGGGTGGACGGTGAGTTCGTCCAATACGCCGATCCCGCGTATGTGGGCTACTTTACCATGAAATCGGAGGAAGAGGTCTGCCGGAAGCTCCGCCGGCTGCTGATGGACGGCGTGGAAAAGCGCCTGGACGCGGACGCGCCGGTCGGCTTTCTGCTCTCCGGCGGGCTGGATTCCTCCCTGGTCTGCGCCATCGCGCAAAAAAAGATGGCGCGTCCGATCCAGACCTTCTCCATCGGCATGGATCTCGACGCCATCGATCTGAAGTATGCCCGCATGGTGGCCGATTATATCGGCAGCGAGCATACGGAGGTCATCATCAGCGAGAAGGATGTCCTGGAAGCCCTGCCCACCGTCGTGGAGCTGCTGGGCACCTGGGATATCACCACCATCCGCGCCTCCATCGGCATGTATCTGGTCTGCAAGTGGATCCATGAACACACGGATATCCGCGTGCTGCTGACCGGTGAAATCTCCGACGAGCTATTCGGCTATAAGTATACGGATTTCGCGCCCTCCGCGGCCGCCTTTCAGGAGGAAGCGGAAAAGCGGATCAGGGAACTGCACTATTATGATGTGCTCCGTGCGGACCGCTGTATCTCCGTCAACTCGCTGGAAGCACGGGTTCCCTTCGGCGATCTGAAGTTCGTCCGTTATGCCATGAGCATCGACCCGGAACTGAAAATGAACAGGCATAACATGGGCAAATATCTGATCCGCAAAGCTTTTGCGGATGACCGCATCCTGCCGGATGAGATTCTCTGGCGCCAGAAAGCCGCGTTCTCCGATGCCGTCGGTCACAGTATGGTCAACGATCTGAAAGCATTCGCTGAAAGAACATACACCGACAAGGAATTTCAGGAGAAGGCGGCGAAATACGATTACTGCCGTCCCTTTACGAAGGAGAGCCTCCTCTATCGGGAGCTGTTCGAGCAGTACTATCCCGGTCAGGCTCACATGATTCCCGGCTTCTGGATGCCAAACAAAGACTGGCCCGGATGCAACGTGGATGACCCTTCCGCAAGGGTGCTGTCAAACTATGGTGCAAGCGGAGAATAATTCAATGAAAGATCTGATCCTCATTATGGACTTCGGCGGCCAGTATACCCAGCTGATTGCCCGCCGTGTCCGCGAATGCCATGTTTATTCGGAAGTGATCCCCTGGAATACGTCCCTTACGGATATCCTCTCCCGGAATCCCAGGGGGATCATCCTTTCCGGAGGTCCCTCCAGCGTCCATGATGAAGACGCGCCGAGGATCGACCCCGCCCTGTATGAGTCAGGCATTCCGATCCTGGGGATCTGCTACGGGATGCAGCTGACCGCCCTGCTGCTGGGCGGCAGCGTGGAGCGTGCCAGAGAGCGCGAATATGGTCGTGTTACCGTCCGGATGAAAGATCAGTCCGGCCTGCTTGGCGGCATGAAGCCCGTCTCCGGCTGCTGGATGAGCCACACCTGGCAGGTCAGTGTCTGCCCGGACGGGTTCCGTATCCTTGCCGAAACGGATAACTGTCCTGTCGCCGCCATGATCAATGAAGAAAAAAAGATTTGCTGCGTACAGTTCCATCCGGAGGTTACCCACACCGAGGACGGCACCATGCTGATCCGGAATTTCCTGTTCCGCTTCTGCGGCTGCTCCGGAGACTGGACCATGAGTGCCTTCGCCGAAACCGCCATTCAGCAGATCCGTGAAACGGTCGGCGAGAACGGAACCGTTCTCCTCGCGCTTTCCGGCGGTGTTGATTCCTCTGTTGTAGCGGCCCTGATCTACAAAGCCATCGGCAGCCGGCTCACCTGTGTCTTCGTGGATCACGGTCTCCTGCGCAAGGGTGAAAGCGACCAGGTTTGTCATGTATTCAGCCATCTTTTCCCGGTACGCTTTATCCGTTCGGACGCCGCGGACCGCTTCTTCGCTGACCTGAAAGGCGTTACGGAGCCGGAAGAAAAGCGGCACATTATCGGCCGGGACTTTATCGAAGTATTCAAGAAAGAAGCAGCATCCTTGGGCAAGATGGACTACTTCGCTCAGGGCACCATTTATCCGGACGTGATCGAGAGCGGTCAGGGTACCAACGCCGCCGTAATCAAGAGTCATCACAACGTGGGCGGCCTGCCGAAGGAACTCGGTTTTACAGAGCTCATCGAACCCCTGCGCATGCTCTTCAAGGATGAGGTTCGTGCCTTGGGTGAAACCCTGGGGCTTCCCCGGGAATTGGTCTGGCGCCAGCCCTTCCCGGGGCCCGGCCTCGCGATCCGGATCATCGGGGAGGTCACCCCGGAGAAAGCGAATATCGTCCGCGAAAGCGATGCCATCTTCCGTCAGGAGATTGCCTCCGCCGGCCTGGACCGGCATGTGAATCAGTATTTCACCGTGCTCACCGGCATTCAGAGTGTCGGCGTCATGGGGGATGAACGCACTTATGACTATACGATTGCTCTGCGGGCTGTGACCACTGACGACTTCATGACCGCGGACTGGGCACGTCTTCCCTACGACCTCATTGCGCGGGTTTCCGCCCGCATTGTTAATGAGGTTCCTCATGCCAGCCGTGTCGTCTTCGACGTGACGACCAAGCCTCCGGCAAGTATTGAGTGGGAATGAGTGCCGGAACGGTGAAACCCCTTATGCCACAACGCTTTCAGCCCTCTCCAAAGTGGCTCTGATAAAGAAATGATAAAGTTTTCCGGAAAAAGGTCACATCGTCCCCATGTCCGGTGGTTGTGGGGTTGAAAGGCCGAATACGGAAAACGGAATCAAGAAAAACTACAGATTTGTAGGATTCAGCCCTCCGCTGTGGACCTATCATCCACAGATCGGAGGGCTTTTTGTGTCAGTCTTTATTCTTCGGTTTTCGTTCCACAATTCGCCATTGTCGCTCTGCTTCACTTCGATCGCAGAGCTCTGTGGCTCATTGGAGTTCCGCCCCGCTTTATCCCACACTGTGGGTTGCAGAGCCGCACGCCGTCGAGGACGCTCGGATCGTATTTCGGATTCGGCTGAA
>CAZMFY010000233.1:0-4112 GCA_964565635.1 uncultured Oscillospiraceae bacterium | reverse complement strand
GCGATTCCCAGCCGGGAAAAGGCGCTCCGGTCCTCCCGGGACAGGGAGGTTCTGTTTCCCAGCAGCATGGCGGCGGCATAGCCGCCCGCTTCTTCCCCCAGGGGAGAGGCGCGCAGCGCCCGGATCAGCAGATGACGCAGGGACGCGGCAGCGCCACGCAGGGAGAAAGACGCCGGAGGCGTAATCATAAGCTCCCCGGCCCCGTAAAGCCCAACCCGGATTCCCCGCCGCAGCAGGTCCTCCCGAAAATCGTAATCCTCCGGGTTGGAAGCGCCGGAGGGATGATACAGGGAGCCCTGAAAGGAGACCTGCCGGCCGGGCTGCAGCGTCCCGGGAATCTCCTCCGCGTAGAAGGTCCAGTAAGCGTCTCCCCGCAGCGGAATCCCATCCAGGGTAACCTGGGTCAGGACCGTTCGGATCTGATCGCTGCCGGAGGATTCCACCTCGGCGCAGACGATGCCGGAGATCATATATTCCCCTTCCGCCGGCAGGGCGGGATGATAGGCCTGAGCCCCCCGAAGGAACCCCAGCGCCAGCCCGGCGGCCAGCAGCGCACAGAACCGGCGCCGGCCGAGGGTCAGGACCGCGGCGGCCAGCGCCAGCCCCAGGGCGGCCAGACCGGGCCAGACCGCGCCCGACTGCCGGCCCAGCAGAATTCCCAGGGCGAGGGACAGGGCCAGAGGCGGCAAAAGCCAGCCCCGCTGCCGCGCGGTCACAGGGTCAGCACCCGGCCGGCTTCCGCTAGGGCAGTCTCCCGGAACAGGGGACGGGCTTCCGCCAGCAGCCGGGCCGGATCATAAACCGGATTCAGGTGGGTCAGCACGAGACGCCTGGCGCCGGCATCCCGGGCCAGCTCCGCGGCCAGGGCGGCGGAGAGATGGGGCTTCTGCTCTCCCCAGTCCTCCCCGGGGAAGAGGCCGTCCGCCAGCAGCAGATCGCACCCCCGATAAAAATCCTTCAGCTCCGGCAGGGTATTCGTATCCCCGGTATATCCGAAGGATCTGCCTTCCGCCCGGACCAGGAAACCGACGCCGGGCACCGGATGGCGGGCGGGACCTACCCGCACCGTCACAGGGGACGCGGCGGCCGCCTTTTCGCCTTCCGGCGCGGGGGCAGCAAAGGAAATCACATCCCCGGGCCGGACCTCCTCCAGGGTGAAGCAGGAAGCCTGGGACACGATTTTCCGGATCGCCGAGGCGGAATCCTCCGGCCCGTAGACGGTCAGGTGCTTTCCCGCCGACTCCAGCCGATAGATCAGAGGCAGCAGGTCGCAGGTATGATCGAAATGCCAGTGAGAGAGAAAGAGCGCGTCCAGCTCCTCCGGCGGATAGACGGCCGTCAGCCGGGAGAGAACGCCGGAGCCGAAATCAAACCCCAGCACCCGCCCCTCCGCTTCCAGCAGATATCCGGAGGTGGCGCCGCCGGAGGCCGGAAAGGGGCCGTTGACGCCCAGCATGTGCAGCTTCATGATCTTACAGCTCCTTTACCGTTCCGCCGTTGGCCCGGAAGACCCGAACCACCCGGTCCAGCGCGCTGCAGACCTCCGGATCTCCTTCCCGGCGCACCCACAGGGAAGGGCAGACCGCCTGCTCGGACAGGCAGTCGTTCAGGGCGTCCGCGTTCAGACCGTAATAGTCCGGCAGGGACAGGAGAACCTTCAGCGCCTCATGCAGCGCTTTGGGAGAATCATAATCGGCGGCAAAGAGACAGACGGTTTGCATGGGATTCAGCTCCTTTTCAGGTTATATACCCCGTCCCGTGCGGACGGAGAAGGCGATCATATACGCCGCGAAGGCGGCTTCGACCGTAATGATCCGGGTATCCAAGGTGGAAAACAGGCGCAGCAGCGGAACGTCCACCCCCATGGACGCCAGATACTGATACGTAAGCAGCCCCAGGGTCAGCACCGCGGGAATCCACAGCAGATGGGCGAAGGGCTCCCGCAGGCGGGTGGCCCCCGCCAGGGGCAGCAGCAGCTGGAGACAGACGCCCAGCAGCGCGCCGAGGACCAGGCTGGCGAAAAAAGGCCCCAGAGCGGACAGCAGGGGAATGACCAGGCAGAGGCCCAGCAGCATCAGCAGGGGCAGCGCGATGACGGTCAGCTTTCGCAGGAACATGCTTCTTTCAGCTCCTTCAGGATTTTCAGATCGCCGGCGGACAGGGGGGCGGTTTCCAGCAGATCCGGCCGGAAGCGAAGGGTCGCCTTCAGGCTTTCCCGGCGGCGCCAGGCCCGGATTTTCGCGTGATCGCCGCCCAGCAGCACCTCCGGCACGGACAGCCCCTGCCATTCCCGGGGCCGGGTATACTGGGGATATTCCAGCAGCCCGTCGGAGAAGGATTCCTCCTCCGGGCTTTCCGCGCTGCCCAGCACGCCGGGAATAAACCGGGATACGCAGTCCACCAGGACCATGGCGGCCAGCTCCCCGCCGGTGAGAATATAATCTCCGATGCTGATTTCCTCATCCACGCAGGTATCCAGCGCCCGCTGATCCACGCCCTCATAATGGCCGCACAGGAGGATCAGCTCCTCCTCCCGGGCCAGCTCCCGGGCTTTCGCGGTGGTCAGCACCGAGCCCCGGGGCCCCAGATAGATCCGGCGTCCCCGAAAATCGTCGCCCATGGCGCAGGCCATGGCGTCATGGATGGGCTGGGCCAGCATGACCATCCCGGCGCCGCCGCCGAAGGGATAATCATCGGTATTTTTGTGCTTCAGTTCGGAGAAGGGACGGATATCCAGCACCTCCACGGACAGCAGGCCTGTTTCCCGGGCCCGGCCCAGAATGCTGGCGGACAGCACCGCGGGAAACATTTCCGGAAAGGTGGTCAGAATCTTAATCTTCAAAGACCGCCACCTCTTTCAGCCGCCGGGAATCCGCGAAGATCCGCTTTTCCTCCACGTCCACCCGGGGAAACACATCCAGCAGGGCAGGGGCCATGAAGGAAGGCTTTCCCCTGAAGACCCAGGTATCCACGGTGCCGTGCTGCAGCACATCCGTCAGGACGCCCAGCTCCCGCCCTGTTTCATCCACCGCGCGGCAGCCGATCAGATCGGCGATATACACCGCCCCCTCCTCCAGCGGGGCGGCGTGGGCCCGGTCGATATACAGCCGGATGCCCCGGAAGGGCTCCACGTCCTCCGGCGTTTCGCAGTCCGCCAGCCTGCCGTAGACAAAGCCTTCGTGAATCCGGCTCAGGGAAAAGGACAGGGGAGCCCAGCCGGCTTTCGTCTCCCGGTACAGGGTGGTCCAGGTTTCGAAGAGAGACAGATCCGCCGCGCAGGGCTTGATCTTGCATTCACCCCGGAGCCCCTGGGGCTTGAGCACCTCGCCGATCATCAGATATTCAGTCATGCCTACCTCGAATGAATAAAGCGGAACCCGCAGAGATCCGCGGATTCCGCTTTTGCGTTCATTATTGAATTTCAACAAAAACGGGTTTGTCGTTCTTCGCCGTGGCTGCTTTGATCACGGTGCGGATCGCTCTGGCGATACGGCCCTGCTTGCCGATAACCTTGCCCATATCCTCTTCCGCCACGTGAAGCTCGAGAATAATGGCCTCGGGCCCCTCCGTTTCGGTAACGGTCACCTGCTCCGGGTGCTCGACGAGAGATTGCGCCACAAACGTAAGCAATTCTTGCATAGAGACATCCTTTCTGACAGGCGGATGATTATTTATCTTCGATCGCGCCGGTCTTCTTCAGCAGAATGCGGACGGTGTCCGTGGGCTGAGCGCCGCAGCCGAGCCAGTACTTGGCACGCTCGTCATCGATCTTGATTTCCGCGGGCTTGGTCATGGGGTTGTAGTAGCCGATCTCTTCGATGAAACGGCCGTCCCGGGGGGAGCGGATATCGGCGACTACGACGCGATAGAAGGGCTTTTTCTTCATTCCCATTCTCTTCAGACGAATTTTAACGGACATTGGTGGTTTCCTCCTCTGGTGTAAAAAATAGTTTAATGTATGGAAATCATATACGGTGTATATGAGACCAATCGGGTTGATGCCGGGGAATCACATTCCCGGAAACTTCATGCGGCCCAGACGGCCCTTCAGCTTGCCTTTGGCGCCCATCATCTGCTTCATCATCTGCTGGGCCTGCTCAAACTGACGGATG
>CAZMFY010000232.1:0-4124 GCA_964565635.1 uncultured Oscillospiraceae bacterium | reverse complement strand
GCTTATGATTACAACGCCGAAAACGCCGGCATCGTGTCTGCCGGCGGCACCTGGGAACGCGTCTCCGATACTGAACTGACCCTGAAGCCCGAATTCGGCGACGTAATCCCCGTAACCCTGGCCAACAATGTATGGAGCTGCGAAGTCAAGGAAGCCAACACCGGCACCGTCTGCCATCCCAAGGTGGAAGTGCCTGTGACTGAATCCACCGTTGCTCAGGCCATCGCGCCTGAAACCGGCATGGAACTGTACGACCTGGCAGATTTCTGGCTGGGCTGCCATGTGAACATCAACGCGGATAACACCTTCACCGTTGCTTATGACTACAACGCCGAGAACGCCGGCATCGTGTCTGCCAGTGGTACCTGGGAACGTGTCTCCGACACAGAACTGACCCTGAAACCTGAAT
This sequence comes from uncultured Oscillospiraceae bacterium, assembly GCA_964565635.1. Lineage (GTDB taxonomy): Bacteria > Bacillota > Clostridia > Christensenellales > Aristaeellaceae > Aristaeella. The sequence continues at coordinate 3,715 of CAZMFY010000232.1, read as the reverse complement.
CCGGCGATCCTATCCCTGTCACGCTGGCGGACAATGTGTGGAGCTGCGAAGTAAAGGAACCCAACACCGGCACTGTCTGCCATCCCAAGGTTGAAGTGCCTGTAGCAGAAGCTGCTGCAGCTCCCGCGATTGCACCCGAAACCGGCATGGAACTCTACGACCTGGCTGACTTCTGGCTGGGCTGCCATGTGAACATCAATGCAGACAATTCCTTCACAATCGCCTATGACTACAATGAGGAAAACAGCGGTATCGTATCCATGTCCGGTACCTGGACACGTGTTTCTGACACTGAGCTGGCCCTCACACCTGATAATGGCGATCCTGTCTCCGTAATACTGACTGAGGGTGTATGGGGCTGCGAGGTTACCGAACCGAATACCGGTACCGTCTGCCACCCCAAGCTGGAAGTCGGTGTCACTGAAACTGCTCCGGCTGATGAAAAGCCTGCGGCCGTGAACTATACTGTCAATTACGCTGATTCCGATGGTACAATCTATTACACCGTTGAAACAGCTGACGCTTCCGCCCTTCCTGAGATTACCAAATGGACAGGAGAATTCACTGAAGCAAACACCGGTACCGTCTGCCATCCTACTGCGGTTCTGAAAGCCGGTACAAAACTGACCGAACTCTATGAGCTGTCGGCTGGCTGGCTGGGCTGCCATGTGTACCTGAATGAGGATAATACCTATTCCGTGACCTTTGACTATAACATAGAAAACAGCGGTATTGAAACAGAGAAAGGTACCTGGGAAGAAATCACGAAGGACGATTCAGATCCTGTCATCATCCTTCGTTCCGAAGCCGGTACAGAAACGAGACTGACAGCGGAACACCAGCCCGCCAGGGAAGGCTATACCTTCGCCGGCTGGCAGTCCAGGCCCAATGTGACCAAGGCTGACCTGATCCTGGGCGTATCTCCTTACGAAGTGCTTCCCGGTGCCTCCAGCCTGTACGGCGGCGCGGGCATGGCCATTGAAGGGCTTGAGAGCACAGATGGCAATACTGTTACCGTCTATGCCCGCTGGGCTGAGCCGGTGGAAATCCATAATGCGGAAGAACTGAAAGCCATCGCAGAAGACCTGTATGGTTACTATATCCTGGCAGAAGATATTGATCTGTCCGGCGAGCAATGGAAGCCGATCGGCGTATATTTCTCCAATTACGAAACAGTAAACGCACCTTTCTGGACCTACGCCTTCCGCGGTACCCTGATCGGCGCGGGGCATAAACTGACCGGCCTGACCATCGGCAATTACATGGCAGACATTGCCGCCATGCAGGCAGTTGAAGCTTCGGTATGGCGCAATGACGGCACATACTCCGGCAGCGAAGCCGCCATGTTCGGAGCGCTCGCCAAGGCGGATATCCATGACCTGGCAATTGAGAGACCGGTGATTACCATTACATCGGACAGCGACGCTACTCCCTATGTGGCGCCTTTAGCCGGATTTGACATCGGCAGCAAGCTGACAAACATTACTGTCCAGGAACCCACCGTCTCAGTAACAGTCGGTGATCAGAACATCCAGAGCCGTGCCAGCACCTGGGCTGCAATCAGCGGCCTGGTCGCAGGCGGCTGGAGCGACACCATCACCAACTGCGCTGTCACCGATGCCAGGATCACACTGAACGGCGAGACAGTGACCGCTCACGGCGGAGAGTTCTATGTAGGCTCCATGCTGGGCGAAGGCTACGCATTTATGGACAGCAATAATGCTGATTATGAGATCGAAGTGCAGCTTGAGGACAAGAGCACTGCAGAAGCCGATACTGAACTGGTCATCAACGTCGGCGGTATGGGCGGCACCAACACCACCCAGACAAACGGTACCTATACCGGCAAAATGAACGTCCGTGTTGTCAAGCCCACAGGCGCTGCGACCGTATCCATCGGCGGTCTGACCGGTTCCCAGCGCTATCAGGTAGCTGAGAACAACACCATTAAAGCGGACATCACCACAGACCTGCAACTTGATCCTGAGCAGAGCAAAGTTTATGTCGGCAAGGTGATCGGCAGCACCAACGTGCCCTACTGCATCGTGCAGCTGATCTTCGCAGATCCCGGCGACGTGGCTTATTCCGGCTGCCGGAATAATACCGCTGAGGTCATCCTGAATGGCGAAGAGGTCACTGTTGCCAAGGGCCAGGCGCTTACTGTGAAGGGCGAGCCACTGCCCTACATCGCCAACGGCTATCTGAACGACGAGGCCACCGGCGAGTCCTATATTTTCAACATCAACGATGTGATCGCCGAGTACGGCTCCGCTGTGCCTGCGGCTTTCCTCCAGAACGCGGTGATCGTGCTGGTGGATGAACCGTAATCCCCCTTTCGCTCCCTTCCCGCGATCCATGTGGGAAGGGAGCTCCTCTTTAGAGACAAATATCAATAATACACGACAAATGTGTAATACGCAGAACAGATTGCATGGTATAATCAGTCCATAGGATTCAGGATGGAGGTGGCCGGCGTTGGATGTGAATCGCATCATCCGCCAGATGACCGTGGAGGAAAAGGCCGCGCTGGTTTCCGGCACGGATTTCATGTATACGAATCCCATCCCACGTTTGGGAATACCGGGCCTTTGCATGTCGGACGGCCCCCACGGCCTGCGCAAGCAGATCGGCAGCGGCGACAACGGCGTAAGCCAGTCCGAGCCTTCCACGGCGTTCCCGACGGCGGCCTGCACCGCCTCGGGCTGGAACCCGGAGAACCTGAGGAAAATGGGCCGGGCCATCGCGAAGGAATGCAGGCATTACGGTGTCCACACGCTGCTTGGCCCCGGGGTCAACATCAAGCGGAATCCCCTCTGCGGGCGGAATTTCGAGTATTTTTCGGAAGACCCGCTGCTCTCCGGCGTGATGGGCGCGGCGGAGGTGGAGGGCGTGCAGAGCGAAGGCATGGGCGTTTCCCTCAAGCACTTCGCCCTGAACAACAGCGAGAATTACCGCTTCATGGGCAATTCCGTCGTCTCGGAAAAAACCATGCGGGAAATCTACCTGAAGCCCTTTGAATACGTCGTGAAGCACGCCAGGCCCGCCACCGTGATGTGCGCCTACAACCGGATCAACGGGACCTTCTGCTCGGAGAACAAATGGCTCCTAACCGACGTGCTCCGCAGCGAATGGGGCTTTGACGGCGTGGTGATGACGGACTGGGGCGCCGTGCATGACCGCGTGGCGGGGCTGAAAGCCGGTCTTGATCTGGAGATGCCCGGCGACACGGCCATCTGCCGCCGCTGGATCCTGGACGCCATCGAAGACGGCACGCTGACCATGGAGGAATTGGACAAAGCCTGCCGCAATATCCTGCGCTGGATCGACGCGTATGCAAAGCCCGCCGATCCATCGCCGGTGGACTGGGACGCGCATCATGCCCTGGCGGCTGAAATCGCCGCGGACTGCGCCGTGCTGATGAAGAACGACGGCGTGCTGCCGCTGAGCGGGAAAGAAAAGCTGCACATCGCGGGCGGGCTGTTTGAAAACATGCGCTATCAAGGCGCGGGCAGCTCCATGATCCACCCGACCCAGATCACGACCCCGAAGGACGCCTTCGTGCAGCGTGGCGTCCGGTCTGTGCCGCTGGAAGAAGCCGACGTGATCCTCGTTTTCGCGGGTCTCACCGACGAATATGAATCCGAGGGCTGCGACCGGGAGCACATGCGCCTGCCGGAAAAGCAGCTGCGGGAGATCGACGCGCTGTGCGAAAGCG
>CAZMFY010000231.1:0-4170 GCA_964565635.1 uncultured Oscillospiraceae bacterium | reverse complement strand
TGCACCACGGTCGTGAACTTCTCGCCCTGTTCGTTTACGATCTCTCCGGCATGCACCTTCTTCGCGAATTCCGCGATACGCTTCTGCTGCTCCGTATAAAACGCCCGCTTATCCGTGCCGTCGGCTACCACGGCCTTTCCCAGCTGTCCCCGGGTCAGCTGATGGAGCACCAGCCGCTTCTCGCCGGTGTTAATCATCTCGCCCTCGTACAGCGCCTGATATTTCTCCTGCAGCTGGGCTTCCTCCGCCAGGGCCTGCAGCCCCTCCAGCATTTCGCAGCTCACCTGCTTCGCGCCGTAATAATAGGTCAGTCCGCCGCCCATGGGAACCGCGAATGCCTTGACCCGCGCCGCGCCGTCCTCACCCGCCAGCGCCTGCTTCAGATCCACCTTTTCCGCTTTTTCCGCCAGTTTCTTCCAGCTGTCCAGGGTATCCAGGTTCTGCCATCTGATCATGTTGATCTCCCTCGCTTCTATTTTGATTTCACGGGTCCCTGTTGTGGTTACGGGGCCGTTTTTTTGATTCCGGGGTTTCCTTCCAGGTTTTCGGTTCTCCTGCTCTTTTCCAGGGTTCCTTCGCGGATTCCGGCCCACCCTATTGTATCACGGGCCGGAAAAGGCCGTCAATCACCGCCGTCGGTATTCCCTCCGGCGTCATTGGGCTGCGGCGTTTATCCCACGGCGCCGTCTCTGCCATCCTCCTCATGGCCTTCTTCCTCGATGTTCTCTCCGGCTGAATCTTCCGCGGCCGCGCTTTCTCCGGCGCCGCCCGTTCCCGCGTATCGGTCCAGATATTCTTCCAGGCACAGGTTCTCATCCCGCATGATGAGGCTGTGGTCTTCTCCCACGTACCGGATATGCCAGGCCTCCGGCGCGATGCCGGTGATGCTCTGCTTTCCTTCCTGATAGCGGACGATGAACCCGTATTCCCAGCAGTGCTCATGCAGCCAGGCGCACTGCTTGGTTCCCAGAAAGGTGCTGGTCTTTGGCACGTTCACGTCAAAGCTCAGCCCAAGATGGTGCTCGCTGGCCCCGGGCTCCGCCACCGTCTGCAGGGCCGCCCGACGGGCCCGGCTCCGGCTCCATCCGGAGTTTTTCTTCAGATAGGAGCTGATTTTATTGTTCAGCAGCTTCTCCTGCTCCGCGTAGCTGCGGTATCCGGCGCTGACCTGCCAGTTGGTAATCCCGTCGTCCCGGGCCGCCTCCAGCATGGTCACCAGGGCTTCCACCGCCCTGCGGACGCCGCGGGTTTCCGCATACTTGATCTTCACCAGCTTGCCGTCGCACACATCCGTCATCCGGATCAGGTCCGCCGGCAGGAAATCCTCTCCCACCGGATGGGCCAGATTGGTCAGCACGGGCCATTCCCCCGCCAGCACGTCCACGGGCGCCGGCGGCAGCGGCGCCGCCACAGCCTCCTCGGAATAGAGCCGGGTCTGGGTCTGCTTTCCGGCAATCCCGTCCACGCTCAGGCTGTTCCGCTTCTGAAAGGCCTTGACCGCCTCCCTGGTATGGGATCCGTATTTCCCGTCCGCGTCTCCCTCCAGGTATCCCAGCTGGATCAGCCGTCGCTGCAGCAGCGTCACCTCCGCCCCGCTGGAGCCTTTCTTCAGCTGGATGATGTTTTCCGGGGCAATGATCTCCTCTGAATTTCCCGCGGCCGCTTCCGGCGTCTCCTCCGCTTCCGTCTCCGCCGGATCCTCCCCGGCTTCCCCCGGGGAAGCGGTTCCGAGGATCACGTTGCTCTCGATCTTGCTTCCCGCCCTCTGAACGGCCTGCTCCGGAAGATTCGTTCCGCCGGTCCCCGCGCCGGCCGCTGTCGCCGCCGCCGCAAGAATCATGACGCAGACCGCCGCCGGCAGCGCCAGCCTCCGGCCTGTCGTTTTTTTCATTTTGCATCCCTCTCTTCCAGCGCCCTGCGCACGACCCTGGCGATCACCGTATTGTCCGTCAGCATCCCCAGCGCTTCCGTGGCCTTGAAAATCAGCTCCCGGTCCGTTTTGTCGCCGGCCTCCAGATCCTGGCGGATTTCCTCCCGGAGCCTCCTGGCCCTGTCCATGTTCTCCTGAAAGGTCAGCCAGGCCTTTTCCGGGCTGAAGGGATCCTGAAACGCCCCGTCCTTCGTATCCATGTCTTAAACCGTCTTTCTTTGTTTTCGTTCAACAGAAAGAAGCCCGCCGGCCTTCCGAACCTGGGGGCTTCCTGTATCCGATTAATTTCCGGGATAGATGATCAGGCTTTCCACGGAATAGTCCTTCAGCTTCTCGCGGCCCTTCAGCCCCGCCAGCTCCATGACGAAGAGCATCTTGACCACCTGGCCTCCCAGCTCCTCCACCAGCTTGGCCGCCGCTTCCGCGGAGCCGCCCGTGGCGATCAGATCGTCGATAATGACCACCTTCTGCCCCGGCCGGATGGCGTCCTTATGCATCTCAATCTCCGCCTGGCCATATTCCAGGTCGTATTTCCGGCTGACCGTTTCCCGGGGCAGCTTGCCCTTCTTCCGAACCGGCACGAAGCCCTTCCCCGTCAGGTAGGCCACGGGCATGCCGAAAATAAAGCCCCGGCTTTCCGGCCCGACGACCACGTCAAAATCCACGCCCCGGAGCTTCTCCGTCAGCTGATCCACGGACAGCTTCAGCCCGTCCGGATCCTGAATCACTGTCGTAATATCCCGGAACATGATCCCGGGTTCCGGGAAATCCGGAATCGTCAGCACATAATCCTCCAGCTTTTTCATTGCAATGCCCCCAATCTCTCTTCAGAACGTTTGGATATGAAACAGCATTTTCAGTCTTCCGAAGTCTCCTTTTCAGCCGTTTCTTCCCTGTTTGCCTGCGCGTATTTTATCATACCCCTCCCCCTCGGCGCAATCCCCGTTTTTCGCTGGATGCAGCCTCCGCCGCTCCATGGGTCTGAATGCCGGTTTTTCGTTCTTCCCGGTCTCCGTTTTTCAGCGTGGATAATCATCGTTTTTTCCGTGTACGCCGCCCCCGTTTTTTCCGCGTATTCATTGACAAGGAAAGACTTTGGGCGCTATAATGAATTGTTTTTTGACCGGATGCCGCGGCGTTTTCCGCGTGCCCGGGGGATTTTCATGAAAAAGAGAGGTTTTTCAAATGAAAGGGAATGTTCTTGTCGGTCAGTCCGGCGGCCCCACTGCCGTCATCAACTCCAGCCTTGCGGGCGTGTATAAAACGGCCATGGAGCGCGGCTTCAACAAGGTATACGGAATGCGGTACGGGATCCAGGGCTTTATGGACGGTCAGATTGTGGATCTGTCCGATCATATTAAGAACGAGCTGGATCTGGAGCTGCTGAAGCGGACGCCTTCTGCCTTTCTGGGAACCTGCCGCTATAAGCTGCCGGAAATCCATGAGAATAAGGCGATTTATGAAAAGATCTTCGAGGAGCTGGACAAGCTGGATATCGAAGTCTTCATCTACATCGGCGGCAACGATTCCATGGATACTATCCGCAAGCTGTACGACTATTCTCTGCTGACCGGCGCGAAGCAGAGATTCATCGGCTGCCCCAAGACCATCGACAATGATCTGAACATTACGGACCATACCCCCGGCTTCGGCAGCGCCGCCAAGTATATCGCCACCTCCACCAAGGAAGTCATCTGCGACGCGGAAGGCTTCTCCTATCAGAAAAAGAACGTGACCATCATCGAGATCATGGGCCGCAACGCGGGCTGGCTCACCGGCTCCGCCGCCCTCTCCCGCAGTGAGGATTGCGAAGGTCCCGATCTGATTTACCTGCCGGAAGTTCCCTTCTCCATCGAGAAGTTCACCGAGAGCGTCCGGAAACAGCTGGAGAAGAAGGATGTGGTCGTGGCCGTGGTGTCCGAGGGCATCAAGACCGCCGAAGGCAAGTATGTCTGCGAATACGCCACCTCCAACGCCACCACCGACGCCTTCGGTCATATCCAGATGACCGGGACCGCCGCGTATCTGGCGGAGGTCATCAAGACCCAGCTGGGTTGCAAGACCCGGGCCGTGGAGCTCTCCACCCTGCAGCGGGCCGCTGCCCATCTGGCCAGCAAGATCGACGTGGACGAAGCCTTCAACGTGGGCGGCGCCACCGTCAAGGCCGCGGACGAAGGCAGCAGCGGCGTGATGGTCGTGATCGACCGGGTGTCCGATGATCCTTATCAGAGCGCTACGGG
>CAZMFY010000230.1:0-4170 GCA_964565635.1 uncultured Oscillospiraceae bacterium | reverse complement strand
TGTCATAAACGGTCATATGGGGATACAGGGCGTAGTTCTGGAACACCATGGCGATATCCCGATCCTTGGGAGCCACGTCGTTCACCAGCCGGTCGCCGATGTACAGCTCGCCGTCGGAAATCTCTTCCAGGCCGGCCACCATGCGCAGGGTGGTGGACTTTCCGCAGCCGGAGGGACCGACCAGCACGATGAATTCCTTGTCCTCAATGTCCAGGCAGAAATCGCTGACGGCGGTCACGTTGCCGGAATAGATCTTATAAATATGCTTCAGAGATACGCTTGCCATGCTTTTTTCCTCCTGCATTCGGGCAGTGCCCTTTGATTACCCGTATCATACAGGATTTTGTGCCAAAAGAAAAGAGCGATTTTGTATAATTTATATAATTTTATTTTGTGCAATTTAACCAATTAACAGTCCACAAAAGAACCAGCCTCTTCATGGTCCGTTCCCTGAGTTTTCATCCTTAAGGCAGATATGAAAAAGCGGACGCCGTAAGGGCGCCCGCTGTCGTCTTCATCTTCTTCTGGCCGCTCCGGTCAGGGAGCCGGAGCCGGTGTGGGAGAGGGCGTCGTCACCGGAATCTGCGTTTCCTCCGCCTCCAGGACTTCCTCCGGCAGCAGCGCGGCCGCCAGCGCGTCCACGGTCTTCTGGTCCACCTCGCCGGCTCCGGCAAGCTTGTATGCCTTCTGGAAGGCCTTCACCGCCTTTTCCGTCCCCTTCAGCATCTTTCCGCCCACGTATCCCGTATAGTATCCCAGCTCCGCCAGCCGGCGCTGGACCCAGTATACGTCCGGGCCCTCCTTGCCCACCGTCAGCCGGCGGGTCAGAACCGGAGGATTGGATGCGTCATATTCCGGTTCCGGCGTGGGAACCGGGGTCGCCACCGGAATGGAGGTTCCCTTCTGCAGGTTCGGCAGCTTCAGGGCATCCCGCAGCTCCGGATTGGCCGGCAGGTCCTCCCGGATGGAAACCACCGTGCCCGCGCCGATGTTATCGTAGACCCATTTCGCGTCCTCCACCGTCAGCCGGATGCAGCCGTGGCTGGCCCGGGAGCCGAGGGCCTTATAGCTGGAGGTTTTCATGGCGTCCAGGCTCACCGCTGTATAGATGACCGAATGGAACGCGATGGACGCGTTGATCCGCGTCCAGTACCGGGCGTAGCTGTTCCCCCACTTGGGGAAGACGCACCAGCGGGCATGCCGCCCGTTCAGCACCCAGTCTCCCACGTCGCTGGGATTGGCCTTCGTGCCCGTGGAGCAGAGCATCCGCCGTACGGGAATGGTATATTCCCCGTTCTCATCCCGCCCGTAGACGGTCGTCACCTGATTGGTCACGTCCACGGTCATGGCGAAGGGCACCGGTTCCGGCGTGGGGGATGGCTTCGGCTCCTGGCCCGGCAGCACGATGCGGGGATCGTTGAAGATCACGTTCCAGGTTTCCTCGTCCACGACCCCGGTCACCTTGATGCCGTTCTGGGTCTGCAGCGCCTTCACCGCCCGCAGCGTCTGCCTGGCAAAGTTCCCGCTCACCGGCCCCGTATAGTATCCCAGCGCCGTCAGACGGGTCTGCATCTCCTTTACGGTCTTTCCGCTGCTGCCGCTTTTCAGCGTCTTGGGGAAAGGCACATAGTCGTCCGCCATCACGATGCCGTTATTGGCGGCGGTATCCTCATCGTCCACCAGGAAGGAGCTTCCCTCCGGCACGGGTGTGGCCGTCACACCGGCCACGTCATATTTTCCCACCGCTTTTTTGCTGAACAGCGCCTCCTGGGTCAGGGGATCCGCCGCCCCGGTAGCGGTCATGCCGCTGTTTTCCTGGAATTCTCGGATGGCTGTCTGGGTTCCGCCCAGAAAATTTCCGCTGATCTTCCCCTTGTAATATCCCAGCTCCATCAGCCGGGTCTGCAGCTGCCTGACCTCCTCCCCTTCCGCGCCGTAGCGCAGGGAGCGGTATCTGGCGGAATAGATCCTGCTCTGGGTCTCCGCGTCCGCGATCCCGGTTTTCTCCATCCCGTAATCCCCCTGGAAGCTTTTCACCGCCTCCCGGGTACCCTCCCGGTACCGGCCGGACAGATTCCCCGTATAATATTTCAGCTCCGACAGCCTGGTCTGCAGCGCCAGCACGTCGTCGCCCTCGTCTCCGTACTGCAGGGAGCGGCTTTCCAGCTCTTCCTCCTCCAGCTCATCCTCATCCGGGATATCCTCGGAGTCCGGAGCCGGCTCCTCCGTCGCCTCCTCCGGCGCCAGAGTATCTCCCTCCAGCGGCACCGGATCCTCTTCCTCCGTCTCCTCGGGATCCGCTTCCCCGGCCGCTTCCGCGGTCTCCTCATCCCCGGACACCGGCATGGTCTCCGCCAGCCCCAGCCCGAAGGCGCCCAGCAGCAGACAGCAGACCATCCAAATCAACATCAACCGTTTCATCCTCAACACCTCACAGCGAGATAAATCTATTTTAACATTTTTGTAATTTGTTTGCAAGATAATCCATTGATTTTGTAACAAAAGGCGGACGCGCCTCTCCGCGCATCCGCCCGTTGTTTCCATTCGGATCCGTATCCGATCCGGGGATCATCCTTTATTCCTCGATGTAGGCCCGGCTCCAGTCCATGGTTTCCTGCTGGCCGTATCCGGCGGGATAAACGCCGCCGCTGCGCAGCACATAGCCCAGGTCATAGTTGAAATCGGTGCTGTCGCTGCCCACGGAGAATTCATCCGTGTAAGCCGTGGTATCTTCGGTCTGGTTCAGGGAGGAGTCGATCAGGTAAATATCGCCGCCCTTGCGGGTGGGCTTCACCTCCGCCGGCGCGGTGGCCTTCAGGGTATAGACCGCCGGATAAACCTCCCGGAAGAACCAGAGGCCGTATTGATCCGTCTCCGTCTCCGCAACGGTCACCCCGTTCCGCACAAGCTCCACCTTCACATGGGGAATGCCGTATTCCCCGCCGTCCTGCCAGCCGTTTCCGTTTTCGTCCAGCCAGCAGAGATCGCCAATGGTGCCCGGCAGCACGCTGCCGATATTCATCTCCAGCTGATCCTGCCCCATCTTCAGGGCAATCGTTTCCGTCCGGCCGAGGCGGCCTTCCGTTTCCGCCAGCACGGAGATCAACCCGCCGGCCAGGCGTTCGTCCGCCGGCTCCACCGCCACGTTACCTTCCGGCAGCTCCGCAGCGATCCGGTAGTCTCCGGGCATCAGCCCTTCAAACCGGTAATCCCCTCCGTCGCCGGTGGTCCGGGTTTCCAGCGTGTTTCCGTCCCCGTCCAGCAGCTGAATCACGGCGCCGGCCAGGGGCTGGGTACCGTTGCCCCGGTCGATCCAGACCTGTCCGCCCAGGGCCGTGTATTTCACGATTCCCAGGACGATGCCATCTGCCGTGCCGCCCTCGGCCAGCGAAATCCCCGTCATCTCCAGGGCGTTTCCTTCCTTCCGGAAGGTGCTGTCCCCGGTCTTCGGCACGTCCTCGCTGCTGCCCAGTCCGTAGGATACGGTATAGCTGCCCGGCATCATGCCTTCATGGGCAAACCGTCCTTCATCGTCCGCCGTCAGGGTGGCAAACACCCCGCCGGTCATCTCGTCCGTCACGGTGACCGCAGCGCCGGCCAGGGCCGCTTCCCCTTCGTTCCTCGTTCCGTCGTTGTTTTCATCCAGCCAGGCGATGCCCCGCAGCGCACCGGGAACAACCCCGCCGATCCGCTGCTCCGTCCAGGTCTGCCCCATGGACACCGTCAGGCTCGTTTCCTGGTCTCCCGCGCCGGAGGTCACCGGCAGGGTCACGCCGGGAATCCGGCTCACCGTCATGCCGTCCGGCAGCGTCAGACGCATGCTGTAGGTATCCGGATGGAGCCCCGTCAGCGCAAAGCTGCCGTCGCTGTCCGCCACCGTCTCCGCCGCCGCCAGATCCTCCCGGGTGGGCGTCAGGGTCAGGGTCAGGCCTGCCAGAGATTCCTCCCCGGGGCCCTGGGATCCGTCGCCGTCCGTATCATGGAAGAAGGTGCCGCTGATCTTGCCCAGGATCAGCCCGCCGCACAGGGGGGCTTCCTTCTGTCCGGCCATCGTCAGCTCAAACCAGTCGCCCCGGCCGATGCCGGCTTCTCCCTCCGCCTCGGCAATGGTATTATCATCTTCCGGGTGTACTGCCCCACGTTCATGTAGGGATATCCGGCGGGATGCAC
>CAZMFY010000229.1:0-4218 GCA_964565635.1 uncultured Oscillospiraceae bacterium | reverse complement strand
TCTCTTGACCCTGCTCCGTAGGCAATGTGTAACCTATGTTTGACAAACCAACAATCCCGGTTTATCCCGGGCGTCAATGTTGCCTGGAAGGATGGAATCGGTTATAATAAACTGGGAAGGGATGGAATCCCTTCCGCAGAGGAAGATCAGCGGTCGCAGGGGCCCGGCCGGCGGCGGGGCCGATCGCGTCTCCTCCCGCGGGGAAGAACCGCGGGAAGCACGGAATTGGGCCGGGAGGGCGGAAGAGAAGCCCTTCCCGGGAAAAGGAACAAGCCAACAGGAGGAAACATATGGAAGAGATGACCCGGGGCCGGCGCAAGGCCCTGGCGGACGCGGTGATTCTGATTCCGTCCCTGGAGCCGGATGAGCGGCTTCCGGCCTATATCGAGAAGCTGGCCGAAAGCGGCTTCGGCCATATCGTGGTGGTGGACGACGGATCCAGCGAAGCATATCAGGAAATTTTCCGGCGGATCGAGGAGATCGACCCCCGGGTGAAGGTGCTGCACCATGACGTAAACCACGGGAAGGGCGTAGCCCTGAAAACCGGGTACGCCTGGATTCAGGCGAATCTGCCGGAAATCAGCGGCGTCATTACCGCGGACGCGGACGGGCAGCATACGGTGCCGGACTGCGTGAAGCTGGCGGAGGAGCTGGAAAAGGGAGAGCGGGCGCTCTATCTGGGCAGCCGGGATTTCAGCCAGCCCAACGTGCCGGCCAAGAGCCGGGCGGGAAACCGGACGACCAGCATCATCTTCCTGCTGCTGTACGGAAAATGGCTGCAGGATACCCAGACCGGCCTGCGAGCCTTCCGGAAGGAAGACCTTCCCTTCATGATGGAGGTGGAAGGGGAGCGCTTTGAGTACGAAATGAACGTGCTCATCGCCTGCGCCCGGCGGAACCTGCCCATGATTCCCATCACCATCGAAACGATTTACGAAAATGAAAACAAAGGCACCCATTATCACCCGCTGAAGGACAGCATGCGAATTTTCAAGGTGATCATCCGGGGCTTCGTCAAATTCATGGGCGCCAGCCTGCTGTGCTTCCTGGTGGATCAGGGGCTGTTCAACCTGCTGAATCTGGCGGTGTTCCGGAATGGGGCCGCGAAGGAAGGCGGGCTGATTCTGGCGGCCACGGCCATCGCCCGGGTGATCAGCGCCGTGCTGAATTTCGTGCTGAACAAGGAATTCGTCTTTAAGATGAAGGGACATACCGGCCGGGCGGTGGTCCGCTACGCGCTGCTGGCGGCAGGCATCATGCTGATGAGCGCCGGGGGCGTGTGGCTGCTGGGGCGCATCGGCATGCACAGCACCATCGCCAAGCTGATCGTGGATCTGCTGCTGTATTTTGTGAGCTACCGGGTGCAGCAGAACTGGGTCTTTTCCGAAAAGACGAAGAACGCCTGAGCAGGGCTGAACGATGAAAGCCGCCCGCTGAAGCGCGCGGGCGGCCGGAGAAAGAGCGAGTCGGAAGCGGCAAAAAACGCCCGCTGAAGCGCGGGCGGCCGGAGAAAGAGCGAGTCGGAAGCGGTGGCAAAAAAGCCGCCCGCTGAAGCACGCGGGCGGCCGGAAACAGTCTGCGGAACAGCAGGTGCAAGCGGATCGGGATAACCTTCATTCCTTTCTATTCGGGCAATCGGCTTTCCGGCAGGATTTGCAGGAATCCAGATCGATCTCCTCTCCGGCGACGCACATCTCGATGCCCGCTTCCCCGCGGGCGGATTCCCGGAAGCCGAGGCGGGAGAAGAAGCCTTCTGTCTCCGGCGGGGTCAGGAGGCGCACCTCCCGGGCAAAATGATTCTGGGCCTTGAAGAGCAGGAGCCGAAGCACCAGATCCCCCAGACGGCGGCCGCGGTATTCCGGCAGGACGCACACGTCCCCCAGCCAGAAGCTGCCCTCATGCCACCAGAGCCTGCCGGCGGCGGCGGGAATCTCGTCCTGATACACAAGCACGTTCCAGGCCTCCCGGTCCAGGCCGTCCAGGCCCCGGCCGAACACGGGCTGACGAACGGAAAGGGGTTCGGAGAGATCCGCCCCCTGGGGGAACCATTTTCCCTGAATCATCGAAAACATACCTCCCGAAAGGAATCATAAGGAATCATTATGGAAAAGGAAAAGATTGAACGAATCAACGAGCTGGCCCGGAAGCGCAAGACGGAAGGGCTTACGGAAGCGGAGAAGGCGGAGCAGGAAGCGCTCCGGAAGGAATATATCACCGGATTCCGGAACAACCTGCAGGAGCTGCTGGACAGCATGGTGATCCAGAACCCGGACGGCAGCCGGCAGAAGCTGCAGAAGAAGCATTAAGCCGACCCCGGAACCGGCCACGGGAACGTCTCCGGGAATCATCCCTGAGGCGGTTCCGGGAACAGACCGGGAATACATCCGGAAACAGTGCCGGGAATGAATATATCCCCCGGCCGGGGGCTTGTCAAGGGTGCCGCAGGCCGCTATAATGAAATCAGGCGGAACCGCCGGCGAAAGGAGAGAAAACCATGAGCGAAGAACTGTTTGAGAATGATGAGAATCTGGAAGCGGAAGATGATCTGATCGTTTTTGAAACCGAGGACGGGGATGAAGTGACCTTTGTCATCGAGGATTATTTCTTCTACAACGGGGAAGAATACGCGATTCTGACGGAATACGACACCGAGAAGGAAGAAGTGCTGGACGAAGGCAGCATCGTCTGCAAGGTGGAAACGGTCACCGGCGAAGACGGGGAAGAGGACGACGAGTTCATTCCCATCGAGGACGACGAGCTGGCGCAGAAGCTGATCGACGTGGCCAACGCCCAGCTGGCGGAGGACGAGGAAGCGGAATAATCCGCGGCAGTAGGAACAGCGATCCTGAGAATCAGGACGCTGTTCTTTTTTTTATTGTTCTGCCTGCTTCCGCCCGGAACTTCGTCTGCATATCGCCCGCGTATTCTCCGGCGCTTTGCCTTCCTTCGTCTGCATTTTTTCCTGTATTTCACCGGCGTTTTGCCTTCCTTCGCTTGCATTTTTGCCTGTATTTCTCCTGCTTTTTCGCCTGCTTTTCACAATCTTTTCACAGAAGACGGTTTTTTAGTTCATAAAAACATGGTAAGATGCGCCTGTTCGATGGAAGGAGGCTTTTTGCATTATGACTGAAGGAAACAACGGGAAGAACAGGAAGAAAAAGAAGCGGATTTTCCGAAAGATCCTGGGAACGCTGCTGGTGCTGGTGCTGCTGGCCGGCGTCGGATTATATACCTGGGCGAAGCTCCGGGACGAATATACCATTACCTATGATCAGTATACCACCTCCAGAGGGACCATCTCCAACTCCCTCAGCTTCAGCGGCAGCCTGGCGCTTCGGAACAGCACCACCTACAAGGCCGCGGCCGCGGGAACGGTACGGACCCTGTACGTGGCCGCGGGAGACACGGTCAAGGAGGGGGATAAGCTGCTGCGGCTGAACACGGGCAGCACGGTGACCGCCGATTTCGACGGCCGGGTGAACCTGATCAGCGTGGAGACCGGCGACGAGGTGACCGCCGGGCAGGAACTGATCCAGGTGGCGGATTTTGAGCATATGCAGGTTTCCTTCCGGATCGATGAATATGATATCGGCTCCGTGAAGGTGGGAGACGCCTGCACGGTGACCGCCACAGCCACGGAAAAGGTCTATCAGTCGACCATTGAATCCATCAACTATATCTCCGCCTCCACCGGAAACGTGGCTTATTATACCGCCACTGCCTATGTGGACGTGGAGGACGGGATCTATCCCGGCATGCAGGCTACCGTCACCATTCCCCAGGAGGAAGCGACGGACGTGGTGATCCTGAAGGCGGACGCCCTGAGCTTTACCCTGGAGAACCAGGCCTTCGTCTATAAGATGAAGGAGGATGAAACCCTGGAGGAGGTCCAGGTGGAGGTTGGCGTCAGCAACGGCAACTATGTGGAGATCAAATCCGGGCTGGAGAGCGGGGAAACGGTCTACGTGGTCAGCAAGACGGAGGAGGATTCCCTGAGCAGCCTGATGTTCAGCATGTTCGGGCAGCAGCAGTTCAACGGCGGAAACGGACAGAACAGGCAGCGGAACTGGGAAAACCGGCAGAATAACGGAGACGGCTCGAATTCCGGCGGCGGTTCCGGCGGCGCTCCCGGCGGCGCTCCCGGCGGGATGGGCGGTGGTCAGTAATGGACAGCGTCTTCTTCCGGATGGAAAAGATCAACAAATTCTATCACATGGG
>CAZMFY010000228.1:0-4236 GCA_964565635.1 uncultured Oscillospiraceae bacterium | reverse complement strand
CTTCGTAGGTGATTTCTTCGTAGACAACGTTGCTCAGCTCGCCGCTGGCCTTTTTGATGGAGCGCTGGATGTTATCGTTGGGCATGTTGTTGGCCTTGGCCTTCGCGATTATATCCCGAAGCTTGCCGTTGGATTCAGGATTGGCGCCGCCTTCGCGTACCGCGATGGCGATTTCACGGCCGATTTTGGTGAATACCGCACCGCGCTGCGCGTCCGCCTTGCCTTTTTTCGCCTGAATATTATGCCACTTGGAATGTCCGGACATGTTATCTCCCTCCAAAACAACTGAAAAATCAACGGGGGAATTATATCATTTCCCGCAAACTCCCGTCAACCCTTGTATACACGGTTCTCCGCCCTTTCCGGAGGCCGGATTCCCGCCTTTTTATGTTTCTTCCCTGTTCCCGGTCTCCTTCGCCTTCTGATTTTCCTTTCTTTTCAGGCTCAGCCGATACCGTTCCGCCAGGTTGCCGAAACCCAGGGTCAGAAAAAGACCCACCAGCCGGGTCACCGCCTGACGGGACACCGGATCCATCTCCCGGGTGCCCGCAGCCAGCCCCTGAAGTGTCCGCAGACTTTCCCGCTTCATCTCCGCCATGCTGGAAGCCTGTGTTGTTTCCAGCACGGTAAACAGGCTGTCCACCATGATGGAGCGTTCCTCCCGGTCGGTCTGCCGCAGCCATTCATGCAGCGTGTCGCTGATGATCTCCGCGTTATCATCGATCTTCTCCAGGGTTTCAAACCGGGAGCCGTAAATTTGCCAGGTGAGCGGATCATGCTGGCCGATGCCGGACGCCTCCGCCTTGACCACCGTATAGGGACGGGCATACTGCATCAGCATGCCCACAATGCTGGTCTGCGGCACGAAGGAACGGATCTTTCCCGCAATCCGCTGATATCCCTCGCTCTGATAGATTTCCGGATCCATCCCGGGGCCGTCAAAGGAATAGATCTCTGCGATCCTCTCCTGAACCTCCGGGCTGGAGCAGGCGGCGGCGTAAACGCCCAGATTGCCTCCCTTGCTGTGCCCCACGATGCGGATCGGGCGGTTATCCAGCTCCGAGGCCTTTTCCAGATAGAAGACCGCAGCCTGCTGGGCCGGCACGGTGCTCTGCCAGGACATGTTAAAGTCCTCCCGCCATCCGACCAGGGTCCCGTCCGTGCCCCGGAATCCGATGCACAGCGTACCGTCCGGCATGTCATAGCAGGTAGCGGAAAACTGCAGCTCCTGCTCCACATCCGTCAGGTTGATGAAATGATGCATCCGGATTCCCCCGAACCGGATCGTATCCGCCATGGCTTCATACTGCGCCTTCCTGTCCTCAAAGCCTGCCACTTCCGTAGGTCTGACCAGTTCCAGGCGTTTCGCTTCCGCCAGGGTCCAGCCCCGGTCGTCGCTGATACTGTCGAAGTTCAAATAGCACAGATTGGCCATCGCCAGGGCATCCGCCGGGTTCCAGGGAGACAGATTAAAGGCAAACTCTCCCCGCCAAACCATATAATCCATCAGATTCGCCATATAAACACATCTCCTTCCGGTTGATCCCTCATGCTTACCGCGTATTGCTCAGGGCGTTTAGTCGCCCATCGCCTTCATATTCTCCCACTCCTCGCGGGTAATCAGGCATTTTCTCGGTTTGCTGCCGTCCTTGGCGGAAACGATACCCCGTTCCTCCATCTCGTCCGTCAGCCGTCCCGCCCGGGCATAGCCCACCTTCAGGCGGCGCTGCAGCGTGGATATGGAGATCTGCCCGTCGGCAATCGCATATTCCACCGCCTGCGCGAACAGATCCGCGTCTCCGTCGCTGCTCTCCGGCGCACCGCCGACCATGTCCATGGTGGGAGTTTCCTCCGCCCCTCTGCTCAGCTGTTCCAGCTTATCCAGAATATCCGGATCATAGGTGCTGGGATTCGCCTGGCGCACATGATCCGCGATCCGGTTCACTTCCTCATCCGAGAGGAAGCAGCCCTGGATCCGGATCGGAGCAAAAGCTCCGGTCGGCAGATACAGCATGTCTCCCAGGCCCAGCAGCTGCTCGCTGCCGTTCCGGTCCAGAATCGTCCGGGAGTCCACCGACTGAGCGGTCTTGAAGGCAATCCGGCTGGGAATATTGGCCTTGATCAGGCCGGTAATCACGTCCACCGACGGCCTCTGGGTGGCAACAATCAGATGGATGCCCGCCGCCCGGGCCAGCTGGGTCAGCCGGCAGATGTATTCCTCCACATCCTTCTTGCAGACCATCATCGGGTCCGCCAGTTCATCGATGATGATGACGATGCGGGGCATGGGTTTCTCTCCCGGCCCCAGAATCTGATTGTATCCGTCCAGATTGCGAACGCCCCGCTCCGCGAATTTGTCGTACCGCTCCATCATTTCCGCCACCGCCCATGCCAGGGCTGCTGCGGCTTTATGCGGGTCGTTCACCACCGGCAGCAGCAGATGCGGAATGCCGTTATAGCACTGCAGTTCCACCACCTTGGGATCCACGAGAATCAGCTTGACCTCGTCCGGACCGGCTCGGAACAGCAGACTGTTGATGATGGTGTTGATACAGACGGATTTACCGGACCCGGTGGCGCCGGCGATCAGCATATGAGGCATCTTCGCCAGATCGCAGACGATAGGCGTTCCGGCGATATCCCGGCCCAGCGCCACCGTGAGAATAGACCTGGCGTTCTGCATGGGATCGCTTTCCAGCACCTCCCGCAGCGTCACCGTGGCCCGCTTCGGATTAGGTACCTCCACGCCGACCAGGCTCTTGCCGGGGATCGGCGCCTCAATGCGGACGGAGGTTGCCTGCATCCCGTAGGCAATATCCTTTCCCAGCTCCGCCACCTTACCTACTTTTGTCCCGGGCGCCAGCTCCAGCTCAAAGCGGGAAATGGCAGGCCCGTGCGTCACGTGCACAACCCGGGCCTGTACCCGGAAGTTCATCAGGATCTCCTCCAGCCGGGCAGAACGATCCGCGTCCTCCTGGGATGTATCCAGCGTGTTGTTCTCCGGTTTCTTCAGATCGGTGATCGGCGGTGCATAGTAAGGCGTCGGCTCCCAGTATTCCTCTTCCGGTTCCTCCTTTTTCTCCACGCGCTTCAGCTCCGGCTTCCAGACGGGATCCGCGATGGTCTCCGCCGCCACCGGAATCTTCAGCTGCTCCGCTTCCCGCTTTCTCCCTGCGGCAGCCTCTTCCCGATTCTCCGCGGGATAGGCTTCATTGTCCGCGTTCTGCGCCGCGATGACCTGGTCCATCCAGGCACCGCTGTTCGCGCTCTTCGGCTTTCGTGCCGTTTTCTCCGGGGTCGTCCGGGCCCCCGTTTCGGTCCCGATGCGCTGCTCCGCGGGCGGATTAAGCGGTGTTTCGCTGTCCGGTCCAAAGCTGCCCGCCTTCCGGATTTCACGCTTCGGAATCCCGTTTTCCTTCTTCTCCGTCTGTCCCGCGTCCTGCGAATGCTGGTCCGCCGCCGGATTCTTCCACGGCGCCAGATCCTCCTCCATCGGATCCTGCGGGACTTTAGACGCAGCCTGCCTAGCTTTCAGCCGATTGCCCGCCGGATAGGTCATGCCTTCCCGGCGCTTCTCCTCTTCCGACAGATCGCTGAGTCCGTCGGATTCTTTCCGGCCGCGTCCGAAGAGACGCCCGAGCTTTGCCCCCGTCTGTCCGGCCTCCCCGCCAAAGATGGCGCTCCCGCCGGCCGTCCGGGCCTGCTGATTTCCGCTCCCCGCATCGGGGCCGGTCCCGGCCTGATCAAAAATCCGGCTCTTTCCAGCCGTCTTCCCCGTGTCCGTCCGGTCAAAGATGCTGCTCTTCCGGCCCGCGTTCTTCCGGGCGGCCGTCTGGTCCGTCAGCTGCTGCTGCCAATCCTGCACATCCGGATTTCCCAGGGAAGGATTCGTCCCCGTCCATCCCCGGTGTCCATCCACCGGAACCTGTCCGTTCGCCCGGATCTGCTCCCCTGAAATCTGATTCCATCCGCCGGCGTTCTGCCGGGCGGCCGCCTGGGCCTGTTGCTGCTGCAGCATATAGGCCTGCCGCTGGGCATAGGCCGCCTGACGCTGCTTCTCCTGCTCCTGCTGAAAGGCAATCTGCCGCTGATCCTGGTCGGCCCGCTCCGTCCCATTCCGGCCGGCCCGCAGGCTGATCCGCCCCGTCGCCAGGTCCCGAATCCGGGCAGGTGTCAGATTCACCGTCAGCAGCAGGCAGAAGATCAGCAGCAGCAGTACGATGACCGCGCCTAGAA
>CAZMFY010000227.1:0-4237 GCA_964565635.1 uncultured Oscillospiraceae bacterium | reverse complement strand
GATGAGGATCTCACGCTGGAGGAACGGGTTACCCGCCTGGAACGGAGAGTAGCCCAGCTTGAAGCGAAAGACGGGGCGGTTGGCTGACCTCTATGGCCTTGTGGTTCACTCCACAGGGCCTCTTTTTTCGTTTTGGGGAGAAATACAGCACAGTATTTTTCACTTCTGATTCTGTTTTTTTATAGGCCTATGCAATATGATATACACGTACCGAATGACCGGTACATGCGAAACGACGAAATGGAGGAACATTACAATGCTGCGCCTGCTTGGAATCCTGGCTCTGGGAAACATGATCTTCGGTGACAATCGTCATCGTCGTAATGGGAATTTCCTGGGCAGCCTGTTTTTCCTGCCTGCGCTGATGTTTGGTGGCTGGATTGCGATCGCCGTCATCGGAGGCGTTCTTGGCCTGGTTGGTTCCATTATTGGCGGGATCTTCTCAGGGTTGACTTCTCTCGCTTCCAGTGCTTTCTCCGGCAGCGGGGTTGTGATCGGTATCGTGATCGGTTTCGCCCTGTATTTCTGGCTGAAAAACAGAAATGCAGCACAGGAAGAAGAAAGCAGCAGTACTGTGGACGGCGAGGCAGTCGAGACTAAGATTGTTGAGCCCCAGTATCGTCAAATGAACTATTGAGGTGACAGCTAACCGCTCCCGTAATAACAGAAACGGGGACAGGCTTTCAGATATAGGCGACGGGCAGGAGATTTCCTGTCCGCCGCCGTATATGAACACAGAGAAAGGAGTCGGCCATGAAAAAGATCTTCAGTCGCCAGAGCATCCTGCCGGATCGCACCAATCATTATGACGAAAGCGGTCATAAGGTGGGATACAGCAGGAAGACGTTGCTGGGATATACCAACCATTATGATGAACGCGGGCACAAGGTCGGATACAGCCGGGAAGGCCTGTTCGGAACGGTCCATTATGACGAGTCCGGGCACAAGGTTGGCCACTCCTATCAGGGCATCCTAGGACATGATAATCACTATGACAATCATGGTCATAAAGTGGGCTACAGTTATGATTCCCTGCTGGGCAAGAAGACCCGCTTTAAGAAATAAAGAAATCAGGAGACAAGTAATATGATATGCCCCTTTTGCGGCAATGAGATGGTAAAAGGAATTCTGTCCGGAGATGGAAGAAGCCCGGTAGTCTGGAAACAGGGAGATAAGAAAACCAGTACCATAGATAAGATCGTTGGCATTGGAACAGTGACTGCCGCCCAGCGTACTCTTGCCTCTTTTACGATCGAATCATTTTTCTGCCGCGAATGCCAGAAGATGATATTTGATACAGACGTAACAAAATAATCATAAGGAAGGATGCTGAAAACAATGCGTGAATACAAACTCGTTTATCTGAACAAAGGATTCTCCGCATCCCGCGAGAAAGATATCCAGAAAGCAGAAGATAAAATCAATGAAATGTCAGATGAAGGATGGATCCTTCAGCAAGTAGTCACACCAGATGATGGTGTGGGTGCCATGGTCGGCGTATTCTACAAGGAACGTAAGCTGTAATCTGACAGGCACCGCTACTCAGAGATCAATTCAATGGCTGATGAACAGACAGCGCCCAGCTGGCAACAGAAATCCAGCTGGGCAGTTTTCTTTTACAGGAAAGCACCAAGCTTCGCCTTTTTTGACCTCAGGCAACCGCAGCTTCGGGTGATCCTGCCTGTCAGATTGTTTTTGCGAACAACGATTTCTCTCCCGCAATCGCAGCGACAAAGCCACCTTGGAACGGACACACCGCTTCTGCTGATCCCGGGCTCTGTTTCCCGCAGGGCGATCAGCATCCCGAAACGCTGACCGGCAATGTCAGATCTTTTCTTTCTCTGGCATCCGCAGTCAGTAACTGATCCCCAGAAAAGATCGTCCTGGTTCACAGTGATCTGGTTTCCGCATACGCATTGGCAGATCCAGTCCCGGGTTCCCATGATCCTTGAGACTGGGGTAAGCATGCCAAACAGCTGTTTCTTCAGTCCTCGGCTTTTCATGCATCCACAACTGCGGGTGTGCCCGCACAGGAGGTTGTCTTGCGCGACAGTCGTTGTTTTTCCGCAATCGCACTGGCATTGCCACTGCTTACGCACACCTCCGACGGTTGTTCTTTGTGGTTCAGCAGGGCCAATAACCACCAGCTTTCCATATCGATTCCCCGTGAGGATGCGATTGGTGCCTTTGGGGCCATTGTTT
Source organism: uncultured Oscillospiraceae bacterium (assembly GCA_964565635.1). Taxonomy (GTDB): domain Bacteria; phylum Bacillota; class Clostridia; order Christensenellales; family Aristaeellaceae; genus Aristaeella. The sequence continues at coordinate 2,035 of CAZMFY010000227.1, read as the reverse complement.
TTGGCAAGGCATCCACAACTACGTGTTCCATGATCAGGGATAAGATTTGATTGGAGGACAATCGTCTCAACACCGCAGTCGCATTTGCAGAGCCATCGTCTTTTCCTGAACCCATTTCGCGGATAATAGGGCTCTGCTTCAGAAATGACCGTCAGTTTTCCATAGCGCTGGCCTGTCAAATCAACAGGGGGTTTCTTTTTGAAGCGTGTACATCCGCAGCTCAGCGGACGGTCGCTTTTAAGATTGTGGTAGAGAACGACCTTTTCAGTTCCACAATCGCATCGGCACATGAAACGGCGAAGCGGATGTCCACGAGCATCAACTCCGGATTCCACCTCGGATAGGACTGTCAGCATTCCAATGCGCTGACCAATAAGCTCATCTTCCTTCATCTTGTTCACCTCGGGTGATAGTTATTCATAGGGGAAGAAGGCGTTAACACGGGCCGATGAAATTTACTGCTGCGCTGGAACGTATCGGTCCACTTCGGATTCTTCCGCGCCTTTGGCCCGAACTTCGCTAAGGTATGCCGGGCAAAATTGTTGTATGTTATTCCTTTGGCCATGTTTTCATCTCCGATCGTTCGTTGTTTCATAAATGGATCATGCCACTTCCGCAAAGTACTCCGGGTTCTGTTCCGGATTCACCGTCAGCCGGTATTGGTTCACGTCTTCCTTCCAGCAATCAATGACTCGAATCAGGGTCAGCTCATGCAGAACCGCGCAGGCGTGGGAATGTGAATAGTCGAGGGTGGCCATGAACATGTCTCCGGTGAAAGCCTCATCTCCAAAGGATTCATACATGGCCGTCAGTGCGCGTTTCTGGCGCGGGAGGAGCGAATCCGGCAGAGGCTTGATCTCCGGGAGAATGCAATAGGTATCGTCATCCACCTTCTCAACCAGCCCAATCTGCTCCGCAAGGCACATATCGCCCGCCCATTTCTTTTCATCGTAATCTGCTTTATGAACCATCCCGCCGGTGAGATGATCCTTCAATGCTTCACCGATCCTGCGATCTTTGGCAGAGCTGACGGAGGCGCTCATTTCATCGATCAATTCTATGACTGCGGGCGAGTACGTCTGCTTTGCTGGACACGGCGATGAACTGCGAAACACATAGATCCTGTATTTTTCGGCATTGTGCTTTTTTGTGGGTGTGATCACGTTTTTCCTGATCAGGGCACGGACGGCGTGTTTCACCTGATCCAGCGAAAAGGTTGACTTTTTCTCTACGTCACACAGAGTAAACTCCGTAATACCGGGAGTCAGGAATTCATTAAGCAGGATTGTGCTTATCTGCCCCAGCATGGTCGGCTGCTTCGACAGTTCTCTCAGCTTTTCCCGAAAGGAATCGGACGGACCGGGAATCCCCAGCTCCTCATTCGTATAAAACCCGTAAACAGCAACCTTTTTCTCATGCCCCACGGTTTTGACCAGGTTTTTGGCCCGGAGGCTGGTCACTCTGTTTGCGGCGCTGTCATTGTCAATGTTCAGGCCCTTCGCAATATCCTCGGCTGTAAAAGTCAGCAGTCCCTGCTTTATCCGACTGAGGAGCAGGGCTGCGCATTTCCCAAGGTGCCTTCCTGTGCTCTGCGTCTGTTCTTCCAATTTCATGATGATATGACTGTAATCACCCCCTTCGGCCTTATCGGATTCCCCCGTGGCAGCACCTTCTTCAACTGCTTTTTCATCCATGTGAATATCAGGCCGGTCTTTTGCCTCCTGCCTGATCGGTGGTGGAGCAATCGGCTGTCTGGCCATTTCCTGCTCCGCCTGGATGACATCCGGGTTTCCGGCTTCCAGCCTCAGGTGCCGCTCACCAACTGCCTCTGCTAGCAGGCAAAGGAAGTATTCAACAAAGTACGTCATGTCGCTGCTGTTTTCCGGCAGAAGGATATTGGTCATCGCGTTGAAATAGGCATAGCTTTTTCTGGCAATCAGGGAAGAAAGACTGACATCAGAGAAGAAATGATATCCTGAACGGAGCAGAATAAACTGTGAAAGAATGCGGCCTAACCGCTCATTCGCGTCCGGGA